>JACFNR010000053.1 GCA_019454765.1 Trueperaceae bacterium
CGCGGGCCCGCGCTCAGGCGAGGATGGAGCCGTGCTCGACGTGCCAGCTCAACCGCACGGGCGTGCCCTCCACCAGCATGCCCGCGAAGCCGTGCTGCTGGTTCTGGACGCGCGCCACCACCACCGCGCCGCCATCGAGCCTCACGAGGTAGCGCGCGTCGGTGCCCAGGTAATGGACGGCCGTGATGGTGCCTGGCAGGGTGGCATGCCCGTCCTCGGGCGCGGCGCCCTCGCCGACCGCCAAGCTAACCACCGTCAGCTTCTCGGGCCTGACCGCCAGCGCCACGCCGTGACCGACCGACACGTCCGGCTCGCGCAGCACGCCGGTCAGGACCGTGCCGCCCTCGAGTCGCACCCGGCCGGTGGCGCCCGATTTCGACTCGAGCACACCCGTCATGAAGTTGGTCTCACCGATGAAGTCGGCCACGAAGCGGTCGACGGGGCGCTCGTAGATGTCGTCCGCGCGCCCCACCTGCAGCACCTCGCCCGCGTTCATGACCGCGATGCGGTCGGCCATGGTGAGGGCCTCCTCCTGGTCGTGCGTGACGTACACGAAGGTGATCCCCACCTGCTGCTGCAGGCGCTTCAGCTCGAACTGCATGGCGCGGCGCAGCTTCAGGTCGAGCGCGCCGAGCGGCTCGTCGAGCAGCAGCACGCTCGGCCTGTTAACGAGCGCGCGCGCCAGCGCCACACGCTGGCGCTGCCCGCCCGAGAGTTGCACCGGCTTGCGCCGCTCCACCCCCGGCAGCCTGACCATCTCGAGCGCCTCGATAGCGCGCTTGCGCGCCTCGGCCACCGGCACCCGCGCCATGCGCAGGCCGAACATCACGTTCTGCAGCACGCTCATGTGCGGGAAGAGGGCGTAGTCCTGGAAGACGGTGTTGACGGGGCGGTGGAAGGACGGGATGCCCCGCATGGAGCGCCCGCCCAGCAGCAGCTCGCCCGACGTCGGGTCCTCGAAGCCGGCTATCACGCGCAGCGTGGTCGTCTTGCCGCAGCCGGACGGGCCGAGCAGCGCGAAGAACTCGCCCTCCCTGATGTCGAGGTCGACGTCGTTGACGGCGCGCACGAGCGACTTGGTGCGCGGGTCGAGGAACTCCTTGACCAGGCTTCTGATCTCTACGGCTGGGGCCGGCGTCATGGTGTGGCCAAGATTCTAACCCGGCGTCGCGCCGCCGCCCAGCCGTCGCCCCGGTGAGCCCCGGAACGGGCAACCGCGCCACCATCCAGCGAACGGGCCGCGAACCGTGGTCCGCGGCCCAGCCCGCACGCCGAGCGCGCTCTAGCGCCCGACGAAGATCTTGATCATGTCCCACGCGTCGTTCAGGAGCGCCTCGCGCTCGGGCGACTGCGTGGCGAAGAAGAGCCGGGCCTTGGTCTCCTCGCTCGGGTAGATGGCGGGGTCGTCCGCCAGCTCCGGGTCGATGAGGCCCTGCTCGTACGCCGCGAGGTTGGGCGTGCCGAACGCCGTGTAGTTGGAGATGTCGGCGCCGGCCTGGGGCCACAGGATGTAATCGATGAAGGCGTGGGCGAGCGCCTTGTTGGGGGCGCCCTTGGGGATGGCCAGGCTGTCGAGCCAGAAGTTGGTGCCTTCCTCCGGGATCACGTAGGCGTAGGTGTCGCACTCGCACTCGTCCATGATCTGGAAGATGTCGCCCGAGTACTCGATGACAACGTCGGCCTCGCCGCGCGCGAGGATCTCCTGGCCGTCGTCGCGAGCGATGTAGACCACGTTGCCGCCGTTGTCGATCAGGTACTGGGCGGCGGCGTCGATGTCGGTGGCGCTCTCGCTGTTGGGGTCCTTGCCGACCATGAGGAGACCCATGCCGATCATGGCGGTGGTGTCCTCGAGCCATGCCACCGGCCCGTCGTAGGCGAACACGTCTGACCAGGAGTCCATCGAGGCGACCTTCTCCGTGTTGTAACCGATGCCGACCGTGCCCCACTGGTAGGGGATCGTGTAGTCGTTGCCCGGGTCGAACGGCAGCCCAGTGAAGGTGGGGTCGAGGTTGCCGTAGTTCGGGAGCAGCGAGTGGTCGATCTTCTCGAGCAGCCCCTCGAGGATCATGGTCGGCACGTTCGCGTCGGTGGGCACCACGACGTCGTAGCCGGGGTTGCCCTGGCGCAGCCGCACCACCATGTCGTCGTCAGTGCCGTAGGTGTCGTAGATCACCCGCACGCCGCAGGCCGCCTCGAAGTTCGAGATGGTGTCGTCGGCGACGTAGGTGGCCCAGTTGTAGACGCTGAGCGTCTGCCCCTCGAAGCCGGCGGGGCAGGTCCAGTCGGTCTGGGCGTGAGCGGCCGTGAAGAAGGCCGCCACAAGGCTGGCGAAGATGAGCTTGCGCATCGGTCCTCCAACAGTCTCGAGCTTGCCAGGCAGATCGAAGCCCGGTCGGTCTCCGCACTAGCGCTGGTCTGCCAGAAGGTTAGCACTTGGCGCGGCCGCGCCCCACGTGGGGTTGAGGCTGTCTGAAGGCGCCCTCACCGACCGCTCGAGCGCACCACCCGGTCGAGCTGCGGGTCGGACAGGACGCGCCGCAGCACGTTGATGAGGTGAGCGTCGGGACCGACGAAGTAGCGGGTGCGGCTGCGGCGCGCCGAGAGGGCCCGGCGCACGGCCAGGGCCACCCGTTCGGGCCGCGTGCCGTGCAGGGTGGCGAACTCGGCGCCCTTCGCGAGGTCGCCGATCAGGTTGCCGTAGTACTCGCGGGCCTTGGGCGACACGCGCTCCATGCGCTCGAGGCCCTCGCTGAGGGACTTCTCCCAGATGGGGGTGGCTATGCGGCCGGGCTCCACGACCGACACGCGGACCTTGAAGGGGAGCAGCTCGCGTCGGAACGCGTCGGCCACGGCCTCGAGCGCGAACTTGGAGGCCGCGTACGCCCCCAGGAGCCGCGACGACACGAGGCCGGAGACCGACCCCACGAACACGAGCCTGCCGGGCCGCTCCCGCAGCAACGGCATGAACGCCTGCGCCAGGCCCACCTGGCCGATCACGTTCACCTCGAACTGCTGCCTCAGGTCGTCAAGCGGCAGGAACTCCATGGGGCCCGCCACCGCGATGCCGGCGTTGTTCACGAGGCCGTGGAAGTGCCCGCCGTTGAGCTCGTCGTTCACCGTCTGCGCGGCCGCGGCCACGTCGGACGCGGAGGTCAGCTCGAGCTGCAGCGGCCTTAGCCGGCCCGCCGCGGCGCCGGCGGCGGCCGCCAGCTCGCTGGCGGCCGCGAGCGACCTCACCCCCGCGTAGACCGTGTAACCGTTCGCGAGGAGGTCGAGCACGCAGGCCCTGCCGATGCCGGTGGAGGCGCCGGTGACGACGACCACCCGCTCGGCGCCCCGCGCGTCCCGGTCGTCCACCTTCCGTGGCGGCCGCCCGAACGGTGGGCTCGCGCTCTCGCTCGACGACACGCCGGCATCCTACCAGGGGTCGCCGACGGCCCGGAACGAAGCGGCGCCGACGCGGTTGCTGCTCGCGTCGGCGCCGGTCCTGCCTCGTTCCTTGCTTCCGGGCCTCCCGCCGGGACCCTCCCGGCGTGCTGCTGAGGTGCTGCTCTTCTTGCCTGCGCGGAGGCCCGGAAGCCCTCCAGCGGTTCGGGGTTCGGGCCGCGCCCCCTGTGGTCGCCGGCGCGGCCCCTCCTTGCGCCTGCACCCCTTCCGCCTCACCCCCACCATAGGCGACGGGGGCGCCCGGCGCGAGGGACGTCAGTCCCCCACCCGCCACTCCTCGAAGACGCGTCTGGCGTCGTCGGGGACGCGAACGGGCACGTTCTTGGCGTAGTCGAACCAGACGGCCACGGCCTCGACCTCCACGGCCACCTCGCCGTCGGCCAAGATCTCCTGGCGCATGGTCACGCTGCTGTTCCCCACGCGCTCCACCCACGTCTCAACGCTCACCGCCTGGCCGAGCCGCACCTGGCGGCGGTAATCGAGCGCCAGGCGCGCGAGTATGAACCCGCCGGGCGGCAGGCCCAGGTCGCGCACGAGCTCCACGCGGCCCAACTCGGCGTAGGTGGCGTAGGTGGCGTTGTTGATGTGGCCGAGCGCGTCGGTGTCGCCGAAGCGCACCTGGATCTCGACCCGCGCCCGGCGGCTCACGGCGCCACCTGGCAGTGCGGGCACACGGTGGTCCCGCGCTGCCCCACGACGAGCCGCTCGAGCGTGTGCCCGCAGCGCGGGCAGGACCGCCCCGCGTGGCCGTACACCTCGAGCTGCTCGGCGTACTCGCCCGTCCCGCCCTTCAGCGTCCGGTAGTCGGCCAGGGTCGTGCCCTGCGCCGAGACGGCCGCCGTCAGCACCTCGCGCAGGGCGCCGTGCAGGCGCTTGGCCTGCGCGCGCGTCAGCGCGGCCGCCGGTGTGAGCGGGTGCACCCGGGCGCGCCAGAGCGCCTCGTCGGCGTAGATGTTGCCCACCCCCGCCACGGGCCGCTGGCTGAGGAGGTAGGTCTTGACGGCCACGCGAGAGCGCGCCAGCGCGGCCGCGAACGCCGCCACCGTGAAGCCGGCGTCCAGCGGCTCGGGCCCGAGCGCGGCCAGGGTGGGGAGCAGCGAGTAGTCGCCGGCGTCCACCACCAGGAAGCGCCCGAAACGCCGCGGGTCGACGAAGTAGAGGGTGGCGGGCGCCGCCCCGCTGAGGGCCACGCGCACGCGCAGGTGACTGGCGGCGGCACCGCGAGGGGCCTCCTGCGCCAGCACCCCCGTCATGCCCAGGTGCGCCACAAGCTCGAGCCCCCCCGAGAGGGGCATGAGGAGGAACTTGCCGCGGCGGCCCACCGCCTCGATGCGGCGCCCGAGGGCCCGGTCGAGCCCCACGTACTTGGGCCCGTGGGGTGCCAACAGGTCGACACCCAGCACCTCGCGCCCGGGCAGCCACGCGGCAAGCTCGCGCCGGACGGTCTCGACCTCAGGCAGCTCTGGGATAGGTGATCCTCCCCTCGTACAGGGCCCTGCCGACGATGGCGCCCTGGAGGCCCAAGCGCTCGTAGGTGTCGAGGTCGGCGTCGGCGGCCACGCCGCCGCCCGCCACGAGGCTCCCGGCGAAGGCGTCGCGCATGCGGGCCACCGGCTCCACGTCGACGCCCAGCATGGTGCCGTCGCGCGACACGTCGGTGTAGATGAGCTGCGTCACGCCCTGCCCGGCCACGCGCCGCGCCAGGTCGAGCGCGTCCACGGCGGTCGTCTCCGCCCAGCCGCGCACGGCCACGAGCCCGCCGCGCGCGTCTATCGTCACGCACACGCGCTCCGGCCCGAACTCCGCCACCAGCGCCTCCACCACCTCGGGCCGAGTGACGGCGACCGTGCCGAGCACCACCCGGTCGACGATCTCGAGCCACCGCCGCGCGCTCGCCACGCTGCGCACCCCGCCGCCCAGCTCCACCTTGGCGCGGACGCCGCCCGCCAGGCCCTTCACCGCCTCGGCGTTGTCGCCGCGACCCAGGCTGGCGTCCAGATCGACCACGTGCAGCCACTCCGCGCCGAGGTCGTCCCACTTGCGGGCCGCCTCGAGCGGGTCTGGGAAGTAGACGGTCTCGCGCTCGGGGTCGCCCTCGAAGAGGCGCACCGCCCGGCCCTGCTGGATGTCGACTGCTGGTATGACGAGGAACATGTCGTGCAGAGCATAGCCGACGCCCGCGGCGCCGGCGCGCGCGCCAACGACGGGGACGTCGCGGCCGCCGGGCGCCGCCCGAGGCCGCCCGCCGGTCGGGACCGGGAGCCGTAAGCCCACCCGCCTACCTTGACACGGCCCCCGCCGGGCCTATACTTTCAAGGGATGCAGTCTAGCGGCCACGCGACTCTCAACTTGTCCTCGCTTCTGACGCACACCGTGGGCGGCACGCCCGAGGTGAGCGGCGAGGGGTTGCTGGAGCCCGCGCAGGAGCTGCTGGAGGCGGACGGCATCAGGCTGCGGGGGCCCATCAGTTGGCGCCTGACGGTCATGAACGCCGGCGGCGACGACGATTTCGTGCTGGAGGGCGCCGCGGAGGCCACCGCCATCATGGATTGCCGCCGCTGCCTCACCGACGTCGACACCAAGGTGCGCACCACGTTCGTCTACCCCATGGCGTACCGCCCATCCGACCTGCCGCTCCTCCTCGACGAGGACGGCGAGGAGGGCGACGACGAACTGCTCGTGTTCGGCGCGCCCGAGGTGGACTTCAGCGCGTTCCTGACCGAGCTGGTGGCCATCGAACTGCCCATCACTGTGGTGTGTCGCTCCGACTGCCTCGGCCTGAGCGAGGACGGCGTCAACCTCAACGAGCACCCCGAGTTGGCCCCGAAGCGCGAGCGCCCCGCAGCTCAGGAGCGCCCCTCGCCCTTCGCGGCCCTCAAGGACGTGGACATCTCGGCGTAAGCGCTGCCCGGCAGCTCCCGCCACATCCGAACAGCGCTCGCAGACCGCGAGAGTGAAGAAGGAGTAAGCACCGTATGGCCAAGCACCCAGTTCCCAAGAAGCGCACCTCGCGCTCGAGCCGCGATTCGCGTCGGGCCCACCACGCCCTGAGCGAGCCCACGCTCGTGGCTTGCCCCCAGTGCAAGGCCATGAAGCCGCCGCACGTCGTCTGCCCCGAGTGCGGCAGCTACAACGGCCGCCAGGTGATCGCGGAGGCTTGACGCCCGTGAGGCTGCGCCCGCGGGCACCGGCGGCAGGCGCCGCGGTCCCGGGGGCGAGGTTGTCCGATCAGGACGGCTTCGGCCGTCCTTTCTCCTACCGGCCGCCGCCCGCCACCGGCGCGGCCGCCAGCCAGGCAGGTGTCGCGTGAGCCAAGGTAACGCCAGGGCGGGGGTCACTGCGCTGGGGGCCTACGCGCCCCCGAAGATCCTCAGCAACGAAGACCTCGAGAAGATGATGGACACGTCGGACGAGTGGATAACCACCCGCACCGGCATCAAGCGGCGCCACATCGCGGCCGACGACGAGTTCACCTCGGACCTAGCCTTCCGCGCCGTCGAGGACCTGCTGGCGCGTCACGGCGACGACGCCCTGGCCGGCGTCGACATGGTCATAGTGGCCACGAACACCCCCGACGCGCTCTTCCCGGCCACCGCCGCGCTCGTGCAGGAGCGGTTCAAGCTGAGCGCCGGCGCCTTCGACCTCCTCGCGGCCTGCCCCGGCTGGCTCTACGCCGTCGGGCTCGCCAAGAGCCTCGTGGAGTCGGGGCAGTGCCGGCGCGTGCTGGCGATAGGCGCGGAGGCCCTCACCAAGATCGTCGACTGGAACGACCGCTCCACCGCGGTGCTGTTCGGCGACGGGGCCGGCGCGGCAGTCGTCTCGGCCGTGCCCGAGCCGTACGGCATCAAGGGCGTCGTGATGGGCGCCGACGGCTCGGGCGCCGACCAGCTCCACAAGCGCTCGGTTGGGCGCTGCCTGCCCAGCGGCGCGCCCCTCTCCGAGTCCCTTTACATGAACGGCCGCGAGGTCTACAAGTTCGCGGTGCGCGTCATGAACACCGCCACCATCGAGAGCATCCGCAAGGCCGGACTGACCCCCGACGACATCTCGCTCTTCGTGCCGCACCAGGCGAACCTGCGCATCATCGAGGCGGCGCGCGAGCGCCTCGCCCTCCCGCGCGAACGCGTGGTGGTGACCGTCGACGAGTACGGCAACAACTCCACGGCCAGCATCCCTCTGGCGCTGCGCGCCGCGCTCGACGCCGGTCGCGTCGCCGCGGGCGACAACCTGCTCCTCGTGTCGTTCGGCGCGGGCCTGACGTGGGCGGCGTCCGTGCTCACCTGGGGGCCGTGATGATCGCGGCGCTCTTCCCCGGTCAGGGGTCGCAGGCGGTGGGCATGGCGCGCGAGCTGCACGCCGCCTCGCCCGCCGCGCGCCGCGTGCTGGAGGAGGCCGAGGCGGCCCTGCCGGGGCTGCTCGAGCTCATGTGGGAGGGTCCGGCCGAGGAGCTGCAGCTCACCGCCAACCAGCAGCCCGCCCTGGTGGCCGCCGGGGCGGCCGCCTTCGCGGCCTACCTCGAGGCGGGCGGCGCGACGCCGCGACTGGCAGCGGGCCACAGCCTGGGAGAGTACACGGCGCTCGTTGCCGCCGGCAGCCTGAGCGTTGGCGAGGCGGTGCGGCTGGTACGCAAGCGCGGGCAGTACATGCAAGACGCCGTGCCGGCCGGCGAGGGCGCCATGGCGGCGGTCCTGAAGCTCGACGAGGACGTGATCCGCGAGGAGCTCGCGGCGCTGGCCGCCGACCCTGCCGAGGTCGTGGCCATCGCCAACCTCAACGCCCCCGGCCAGACGGTCGTGTCGGGCACTGCGCGCGGCGTGGCGCGCGCCGGCGAGGCGCTCAAGGCGCGCGGCGGGCGCCTGGTGCCCCTCAAGGTGTCCGCGCCCTTCCACTCGCCCCTCATGCGGAGCGCGGCGGAGCGCCTGGCCGGCGACCTGGCCGCCGTCGAGTTCCGCGAGCCGAGCCTCACTGTCGTCTGCAACGTCACCGCCCAGCCGCTGCCCGCCGCGGCCGCCGCGCCGGCGATCCTGGTGGAGCAGGTCACCGCGCCCGTCAGGTGGGTCGAGTGCGTGAGGACGCTCGGCGCCCTCGGCGCCACACGCTACCTCGAGTTCGGCTCCGGCAAGGTCCTGACGGGCCTGCTGGAGCGCATCCTGCCGGGCGCCGCGGGCGCGGCGGTCACGGACCCCGCGTCGCTCGCCGCCGCCCTGGCGCCATCCCGGGAGGCCAAGGCGTGAGCGGAACCGCCAAGCGCACCGTGCTCGTCACCGGCTCGAGCCGCGGCCTGGGCCGCGCCATCGCCGAGCGCTTCGGGCGCGGCGGTCACGCCGTGGCCGTCCACTACGTGAGCTCGGCCGGGGCCGCTGAGGAGGTCGTGGCGGCGGTGACGGCGGCGGGCGGCACGGCGCGCGCGTTCGGCGCCGACGTGGCCGACCCGGCCCAGTGCGCCGCGCTGGTCAAGGCGGTCACGGAGGCGTTCGGCGGGCTCGACGTGCTCGTCAACAACGCCGGCATCACCAAGGACACGCTGGCCCTGCGCATGAGGGACGAGGACTGGCAGCGCGTGCTCGACACCAACCTCTCGGCCGCCTTCTACCTGGCGCGCGGCGCCCTGCGCGGCATGATGCGCGCCGGGTTCGGCCGGGTCGTGAACGTCGCCTCCGTCGTGGGCCTGCGCGGGAACGTCGGCCAGGCCAACTACGTGGCCGCCAAGGCGGGACTCATCGGCCTCACCAAGGCCCTGGCGCGCGAGTACGCCGCCAAGGGGGTGACGGTGAACGCCGTCGCGCCCGGGTTCATAGAGTCCGACATGACGGCCGCCCTGACCCCCGAGGTGAGGGACGCCTACCTGAAGGAGATCCCGGTGGGTCGCTTCGGCACGCCCGAGGACGTGGCCGCCGCGGTGGCGTTCCTGGCGTCGGACGAGGCCGCCTACGTGACGGGTCAGACGCTGGTGGTTGACGGTGGGATGGTCATGCACTAGCATCTCAAAGGCTCCTCGCCCGCCGAGGCCGCGGGGAGCGTCATCTTGCACCGCTTCTCAGGCCGCCGGCGTCGTCGTCGGGAGGCCACTACCACTGGCGGGCACGGGAAGAACCCGTGCTAGACTCGCGCAAGACAAGCACAACGTGGGAGGGGCCCGAGGCCGCCTCCGAGGAGGGAACACCGTGGACGAGCACGAGATTCTGGAGAAGATCAAGGACGTCGTCGCAGACAAGCTCGACGCCGACCCGGCCGACGTGACCGAGGAGTCGCGCTTCATGGACGACCTCGGCGCCGACTCGCTCGACGTGGTCGAGCTGATCATGGGCCTGGAGGACGAGTTCGGCGTCGAGATCAGCGACGACGAGGCCGAGAACATCCGCACCGTCGGGGACGCGGTCCGCTTCATAGCCGACAAGCAGTGACCCCGGGCTAGCCGCGCGGCACCTCACCGCGCGGCGAGCGCCGGGCGCTTGGGCCGGGCCACGCGCACCCGACACGGCCCTGATCGACGTGGGAGCGACAATGAGAAGAGTCGTCGTCACTGGTGTCGGCCCCGTAACACCCATCGGTGTCGGAGCCGACGCGTTCCTTGCAGCCCAACACGAGGCTCGCAACGGTATCCGCAACATCACGCTGTTCGATGCCAGCGACCTCTCGGTTCGTTTCGCCGGCGAGGTCGACGTCGACGTGGCGGCGTACCTCGAGAGCAAGGAGGCCAAGCGCCTCGACCGCTTCGTGCAGTTCGCGCTCATCGGCGCCGACCTGGCGCTCGAGGACGCCGGGCTCACGCCCGACGACGTCGCCGGCGACCTCACCGGCACCTGCGTCGGCTCGGGCATAGGCGGGCTCGACACGTGGGAGGCGCAGTCCAAGGTGCGCTTCGAGCGCTCCCCCATGCGCATCAGCCCCTTCTTCATACCCATGCTCATCGCCAACATGGCCAGCGGGCACGTGGCCATGCGCTACCACCTCACCGGCCCCAGCTCCAGCGTCGTCACGGCCTGCGCCACGGGTTCGAGCAACATAGGCGACGCCTACCGCATGATCCAGCGCGGCGAGGCCGAGGTCGTCATCGCCGGCGGCACCGAGGCGCCCATCACCCCCATGGGGATCGGCGGCTTCGCCGTCATGAAGGCGCTCTCCACCCGCAACGACAGCCCGGAGACGGCCAGCCGGCCGTTCACGGCCAGCCGCGACGGCTTCGTGGCGGGCGAGGGCGCCGGCATCCTCGTCCTCGAGGAGCTGGACCGGGCCGTGAGGCGCGGGGCGCGCATCTACGCCGAGGTCGTGGGCTTCGGCTCCAGCGCCGACGCGTACCACATCACCGCCCCGGCACCGGGCGGCACGGGCGCCATAGCCGCCATCAACCGTGCCCTGAAGGACGCGGGCGTCACGCCGGAGCAGGTCGGCTACATCAACGCCCACGGCACCAGCACCCCAGCCAACGACCTGAACGAGACCCTCGCCTTCAAGGCCGTGTGGGGCGGCTCCGACCGCGTGCCGCCCGTCTCCTCCACCAAGTCGATGACGGGTCACACGCTGGGCGCCGCCGGCGGCATCGAGGGCATAGCCACCGTGCAGGCCATCCACCACGGCGTGCTGCCGCCCACCCGCAACTACCTCGACCCCGACCCCGAACTCGACCTCGACTACATCCCCGAGGGCGCGCGCGAGGCGAAGGTCGACGTGGCCATCTCCACCAACTTCGCCTTCGGCGGCCAGAACGCCGCGGTGGTGTTCAAGCGCTACCGGTGAGCAGCGTGGGCCGCGTTGGCGGCCCTCAGCGCCGGCGCAGCCGCGCCGCCAGCGCCCCGAGTTCGGGTAGCCGCAACGCCGCTCCCGCCAAAGCGAAACCGACCGTCATGACCGCGCCGCCCACCGCCAGGCGCGTCAACTGACCCCACCAGTGGGCCAACGGGGGCAGCAGCGCCAGCAG
The DNA here is from genome assembly GCA_019454765.1 of Trueperaceae bacterium. NCBI lineage: Bacteria > Thermotogati > Deinococcota > Deinococci > Trueperales > Trueperaceae > Trueperaceae bacterium. Next base: position 11,366 of record JACFNR010000053.1, read on the forward strand.
CAGCGCGGCCGCCACGGCGGCGACGCCGGCGGCGACGGCCACGCGCAGCGCCCCGCCCACCCAGGCGCGGAGCCCGAACCGTTCCCGGCGCGCCACCAACAGCGCGGCCACGGCCAGCTGCAACCACGCGGCCGCGGCGGTGGCCCACGCCACCCCGGCGATGCCCCACGCCTGCGACAGCAGCCAGTAGAGGAGCCCCTGCACGCTCAGGAACGTCAGGACGAGCATCACGGGGGTGCGCACCAGGCGCCTGACGTAGAAGGTGCGCACCAGGAGGTTGAACGCGCCGATCGGGAAGACGGCGAACCCGAGCGGCATGGTGGCCGCGATGGTGAAGGCGCGCAGCTGCGGGTCCATGGGGGCTCCCAGCAACGACCGCCAGTTGTAGACGACGTCGACGGCGGGCGCGGCCAACAGCGCCAACGCCGCCCCGGCCGGTACCGTCAGGAACGTGATGAAGCGCAGCCCCTCCGCGAGGGTCGGGGCGAACGCCTCCGGCTCGCGGACGGCGTGGTCCGACAGGCGCGAGTAGTAGGCCAGCGCCGGCGAGATGCTGAAGAGGCCGAGGGCGAGGCTGAGGAACAGGTCGGCCAGGTAGAAGGCGCCCTGGGCGCCCGCGTCGATGGCGGTGATGATGTTCGACGCCACCACGTTCAGCACCTGCCGCCCCCCGGCCGTGAAGGCGAACGGCACCATCAGGAGGAGCACGCTCCCGAGCGCCGGGTGCCATAGCGCCCCCCAGCGCGGCAGGAGCCCGGCGCGCGCCAGCGCGGGCAGCTGCAACGCTAGTTGCGCGGCGCCGCCCAGCACGTGCGCCGCCGCCAGCATGACGGCGTGGCCGGGGAAGGCCGCCATGAGCGCCACCGTCACCACGTTCAGGGCCACCGGCGCCCAGGCGGGCGCCAGGAAGCGCTCCTCGGCGTTGAGGATGCCCATGGCCAGCGCCGACAGCGAGATGGCCGTTAGGAAGGGGAACACGACGCGCACGAGGCGCGTGGTCAGCTCGAGGTCGACGTTGCCCGCGCCGGAGATCAGGAGCCGCGCCACGAGCGGGGCGCCCAGGTAGGCGCCGATGAGCAGGAGGCCGTTCACGACGAGGAGCAGAGCGAGGAGCGCGCCCGCCATGCGCCGCGCGTCGTCGCGGTCGAGGCGCTTGTACACCGGGATGAACGAGTTGGTGAGCGCCCCCTCCGCGAGGAGCTCGCGGAACAGGTTCGGGACCTTGAAGGCCGTGACGAACGCGTCGATGACGGCGGTCGGGAAGTACTGCGCCAGCAGCGAGTTCTTGAGGAGCCCCGTCACGCGGCTGGCCAGGGTGCCGACCATGAGGGTCACCGCCCCCCGCCGGGTGCTCCGTCGGCCGCCTGCTCGCGCGCTCACGCGGCACATTGTCGCATCATGCGACGCGGCGGCGGCCGAGGCGCCCGCGGCCCGCTCGGGTGGGGCGTGACGCTATCATGAGCCGGACCCGCGGAGCCGCGGCCGGTCGAGGACGCCGGCCACCGGCAGGCCGCGCGAAGGGAGCCACATGGTCGCCGACACCACAAAGCCCGGGTCGCCCGCCCCCGGGCACGTCAAGCGCGAGCCGCGCGTGACCGTCACCGCGGAGTTCGCTCACCCCTCGGCCGCCCGCGACGCCGCCGCGGCCCTTGCGGACGCCGGCTTCGGGGAGGGCGCCGTCAGCGTCGTGCCCGGCGCGGACGATGCCGTGCTGCGCGCCCAGCGCCAGGCCGACCCGTACGTCATCGAGCGCGGCGAGATGCCGCCCGCCAACGGCGCCGTGCTCGGCTTCGTCGTCGGGCTCCTGGGCTTCGGCCTGCTCGGCCTCCTCATGGGCTCGGGCCTGCTCGACCTCTACGGCAAGGAGGCGGCGCAGGCCGTCGGCCCGTTCTGGGCCGCCGTCATCGGCGGCGGCGTGTTCGGCCTGGGCTTCGCGCTCGCGGGCTACATCTTCAACTCGCCCTTGCCCTTGCCCGAACCGCCCGAGCACGCCGCCGGCAAGCCGGACTCCCGCACCTTCGTGTCGGTCGTCGCGAGCGCGCAGCAGGCGGCGGCGGCCGAGGAGGCGCTCGCGCGCTTCTCGCCCGGCAGCCTGCAGGCCTGGCGCGCCGACAACGGCGACTGGCTACCCCAGGGCCGCCACGCCTGACGAGTAGGTGGGCGCCGGCTCCACGTCCTCGGACGGCCTGGGGCCGGCGTCCTTCCAGTTCGGTTCGTCCTCCAGTCTGACCAGCGGCCGCACCGACATGTCGTGCGTCACGCGGATCTGGCACGCCAGGCGCGCCACGCCGCTCAGGCCCTTCTCCTCGAGCCTGGTCGCCTCGGCGTCCGTCATGGCGGCGGGTTCGCCGCTGACGAACTCCACGCGGCAGGTGGTGCAGCGCGCCTTGCCGCCGCAGCGGTGGCCGATGTTCGTGCCTGCGTCGGCGATGGCGAGCACCAGTCGGCGGCCGTGGGGGACGTCGTGAGGGACGCCGTCGATGGTTAGTACCGGCATTCGTGAGACCTCCGTGGATGGGCCCCGGCGCGCCGAACGCGCGCCACCCACGGGTGGCGCATCTCACGCGGCCGAGCGGCCGAAACGCCGAGTATAGCGTAGAATCCGGCGCGCCCCACAGGGGCCGCCCGGAACGTCGTGCCGGCATGACGGCAGCAGGAGGTTGGTTCCCCAGTGACGAACGACCAGGTTGGCGCCCAGGGCGCAGAGCGCATCGCCGTGGTCGGCCAGGGTTACGTCGGCCTGCCCGTCACCCTGGCCTTCGCCGAGAAGTTCCCCGGTGTCATCGGGTTCGACGTCGACGCCGCCAAGATCGCCCGCCTCCAGCGAGGCGACGACCACACGGGCGAGGCGGACGCCACCGAGTTGGCCGGCACCACCACCCGCTTCACCGCGGACGAGGCCGACCTGAAGGGCGCCACCTTCTTCGTCGTGGCCGTGCCCACCCCCATAGACTCCGTCAACCGCCCCGACCTCACGCCCCTCGCCTCCGCCAGTCGCAGCGTGGGACGCGCCCTCACGAAGGGCGCCGTGGTGGTCTACGAGTCGACCGTCTACCCGGGCGTCACCGAGGAGTTCTGCGGGCCCATCCTCGAGGAGGCCTCCGGCCTCAAGGCAGGTGTGGATTTCACCCTCGGCTACAGCCCCGAGCGCATCAACCCGGGCGACAAGGAGCACACCCTCAGGCGCATCGTCAAGGTCGTCTCCGGCCAGGACGCGGCCACCCTCGAGCGCGTGGCGTCCGTCTACGGCGCCATCATCGACGCGGGCGTGCACCGAGCAAGCAGCATCAAGGTGGCCGAGGCCGCCAAGGTCATCGAGAACACCCAGCGCGACCTGAACATCGCCCTCATGAACGAGCTAGCCATGATCTTCGACCGCCTAGGCATCAACACCCTCGAGGTGCTCGAGGCGGCCGGCACGAAGTGGAACTTCCTGCCGTTCCGCCCCGGCCTCGTTGGCGGCCACTGCATAGGCGTGGACCCCTACTACCTGACCACCAAGGCCGAGGAGGTGGGGTACATCCCCCAGGTCATCCTGGCCGGGCGCCGCATCAACGACGGCATGGGCGCCTTCGTGGCGCAGAAGGTCGTCAAGCTCCTCGCCTCGCACGGGCGCCGCATCAACGGCGCCCGCGTGGGCGTGCTGGGCCTCACCTTCAAGGAGAACGTGCCCGACCTGCGCAACAGCCGCGTGCCCGACATCGTCGCCGAGCTGCGCGATTACGGCATCACGCCGCTCGTCCACGACGCCCTCGCCGACCGCGCCGAGGCCGAGCGCGAGTACGGCATCGAGCTGGTGGACGAGTCGGAGCTCGAGGACCTGGAGGCGCTCGTCGTCGCTGTGGCGCACGCCGGTTACCGCGAGTTCGTGCTCGAGCACCTGCCGCGCCTCGTGCAACCGGGCGGCGTCGTGGCCGACGTGAAGTCGCTCCTCAAGGGCGCGACGCTCCCGCCCGGCTACACCTACTGGAGCCTCTGATGGCCAGGCGCTTCCTCGTCACCGGCACCGCGGGCTTCATCGGCTACCACCTGGCGGAGAAGCTCCTCGCGCGCGGCGACAGCGTCGTGGGCGTCGACAACGTAAACGACTACTACGACGTGCGCCTCAAGGAGGCGCGCCTCGCCCGCCTGGCGCGCCACGCCGGCCACCGCTTCGAACGGGTCGACCTCGCCGACCGCGCCGCGCTGGAGCGCGTCTTCGCCGCGGCGGAGCCGCAGGTGGTCGTGAACCTCGCCGCCCAGGCCGGCGTGCGCTACTCCCTCACCAACCCGCACGCCTACGTCGACAGCAATCTCGTCGGCTTCGTCAACGTGCTCGAGGCGTGCCGCCACCACGGGGTGGAGCACCTCGTGTACGCCTCGTCGAGCTCCGTGTACGGCGCCAACACGACAACGCCCTTCTCCGTCCACGACAACGTCGACCACCCACTTAGCCTCTACGCCGCCACCAAGAAGGCCAACGAGCTCATGGCCCACACCTACTCGCACCTCTACCGGTTGCCCACCACCGGCCTCAGGTTCTTCACCGTCTACGGGCCGTGGGGCCGGCCCGACATGGCCATGTTCCTGTTCACGAAGGCCATCTTGGAGGGGCGCCCAATCGACGTCTTCAACCACGGCGACATGCTGCGCGACTTCACCTACGTCGACGACATCGTCGAGGGCGTCGTGCGCACCGCCGACAAGACGGCCACCCCCGACCCCGCCTGGACGGGCACCGCGCCCGACCCCGGCACGAGCAACGCGCCCTACCGCCTCTACAACATCGGCAACAACCAGCCCGTGCAGCTCATGCGCCTGATCGAGGTGCTGGAAGGCGAGCTCGGCAAGGTGGCCGAGAAGAACTTCCTCCCCATGCAGCCCGGCGACGTCCCCGCCACCTACGCCGACGTCGACGCGCTCGTGGCCGACGTGGGCTTCAAACCCGCGACGCCGCTGGAGGTGGGGGTGAAGCGGTTCGTGGAGTGGTATCGGGGGTTCTACGGC
>JACFNR010000054.1 GCA_019454765.1 Trueperaceae bacterium
GCAACGCAGCCGGATCCAAGCGAGTCGGAGGGCGCGGCAACTGGAGACGTCATGCCCGGCTCCCGTCACGCGGCACTCACTCCCCCGATTGCCGCCCGTAGTTCCGCATCATCATGCCCGTCGCCCTTCGCATGCCCAGCCGCTCGTAGAAGGGTTGGAGGTCCGGGTCGCACAGCAGGTCGATCATGTAGAGGTGGTCTAGCTTCCGTAACAGCCGCTCGATGAGCTCCGAGCCGATCCCTTGCCCCTGGTGGCTCGGCAACACCTCTAGCAGGGGGATGTAACCGGTCAGCACGCCGTCGGTGATGGCGGTTGCGAACCCGACGACCTGACCGCCGGGCGCCTCCTTCGCGAGCATGATCGCGTCGCTCGCGCGGAGGAGCCTCAGATGCGTCGTCGGGCTTGGTGGGTCGGGCCAGCCCTCGAAGAAGCCGCGGAGCTGCGCCGGCTCTGTTCCGCTCGGGTCGTCCGTGTAGATGATCATGCCGCCACTATGCCAGCCCCGCAAGGGTCCTTAGCCGCCTCACCGCAGCGTCTCGTCCAGGAAGGCGAGCGTCATGCGCCCGACCTCCTCGAGCGCCTGCGCGGCCGGCGTGGTCTGGCGGCCACCGAGCCAGCGCGTCAGCAGCGGGCTCGTGAGCCCCAGGTCGGTCAGGCTCAGGTGGTTGGCGCCGACGACGTGGTGGTTCACCACCGTGGCGGGTCCGACGGTCAAGAGCCGCACGTTCCCTGCGTACTGCGGCAACTCGTCGAGCCTGGACCAGGTGGCGTCGGAGTAGACGTTGAGGACCGGCGCGGGGTAGGGCTCGCGAGCGAGCACGAACTCACCGTCCCGCACCCCAACGAGGTCGCCGAGCATGGGGGCCTCGAGGGCAACCACGGCCCTCACGTCGCGGCGGTTTCGGCCCAGGCTGAGGGCCGCCGCTCCGCCCAGCGAGTGCCCGGCCACGCCGACGCGCCGCGGGTCGACCGCGGCGCGCACCTGGGCCAGCGCCGGCCCCGCCCCGGCGGGAGCGGGCCGGCCTCCCGTCAGGCTGTCGATCACGAACTCGAGGTCGCCGGTGCGGACGCCCAGCCACTCGCGGTACCTCGCCAGGCTGGCCGCGGGGTCGGCCTTGGCGTCCTCACGCTGGAGCTCGCGCAGGTAGGCGAGGTTGAACCACCGCAGGGCTCCGGACGCCTCCCTGACGTAGAGCGCCTGGTAGGTGTGGCCCACGGCGGCGACGACGTACCCGCGCGACGCCAGCTCCAGGTAGAGCGACTCGTTGCTCTTCAGCACGCCGAGCCCGCCGTGCGAGAAGACCACTAGCGGTCGCCGCGTCGGCGCGGCGCCGGGCGTGGCGGCCGGGTACCAGAGGCCCACAGTGACCGTGCGCTTGGTGGGCTCCTTCCGGTACGGGTCGTCTCGCCCCGGATCCGTCAGCGTGACCGTCGCCCGCTCCACCGCCAACGCCCCACTGGGGTGCAGCGGCCCCGTGCCTTGTGGGAAGAGGAGCGCCGGCGTCACCGCCAGCAGGGCAGCGAACCCGCGCAAGCCGCCGCCGGCCAGCACGTGGGCCGTGGACCGGCGCCGCGTCGGGCGAGCCCGACGCCGTGCAACGAGCCACGACGCGAGGCTCGTGGCCGCGGCGAGGGAGAGGTACGCCGCCGCGCCCAGGTAGCGCGCGCTGCCGTCCAGGACGCGGAAGTGGACGGCGAGAGCGAACAGGCACAGCAGGCCGCCTCGCAGCGAGGCCGTGGCGGCCGGCCCCGGCTCCGCGCGCCCAGGGCGCCGCGTGGTCAGCGCCGCCTCGACGAGGAGCATCAGGAACGCCAGACCGACGGCCGGCGCGACCCCGCCCGTCACGCCGTCGACGAGGTCGCGGTCGCGGGCGCGGCCGCAGGCCGCGCGACCTCCCTGCGCGAGACCGGGACGATGGCCGTCGCCCCGATCACGACAGCCCCGGCCGCGAGCGCCCAGGCCGCGCGGCCGGCGGCGCCCGGGAACACCGCTTGCAGCATCAGGTAGGGCTGGAGCGCCGCCCAGGCGAGGCCCCAGAGCGTTACCGTCGCGACGACGAGCCGGCCCCAGCGCCAGGCGGCCCCGGGCCCCCGGAGGCTCCGCCACCCGCGCCTGCCCGCCCGCGCGTCCACCACCAGACGCGCCGTGCCCCACGCCGTCCCCAACCACAGCAAGGCGGTCAGCGCCGTCAGGGCCCGCGTCGCGCTCGTGATCTTGCTCATGCCGAGCGGCCCCAGGCCCTGCCACCCGGCCCAGAGGTCGAGCAGTTCGGCCATGAGCGGCCAGCTCCGCTGGCTGTTGGTGAGGATCACGATGCCGACGCCAGCTGCCGGCACGGCGTGGAAGTGGCTCATCCAACCGTGACCCTGCCCGCCGTGCCACACGGCCGTTCGGCCGTCCGCCAGGACCTCGGTGAAGCGACCGGCGGCGTAGCCGTCGGCCACGAGACCGTAAGCGCCTCGCACCTCGGCGCGGGGCACGTGGAGCGCCAGCACGGGCCCGGCCGCGGCCGCTCCCACCTCGGCGGCGACGAAGCGGGCCAGGTCGTCGACGGTGGCGTACAGGCCGCCCGCCGCCAACGCCGGATAGACGTAGGCGGGCACGGCGCGGCCGTTCAGGTCATGGCCGGTCGGCAGCGCGCCAGGCTCCACGTCGGACCAGTCGAACGTGGCCCGCCCCATCCCGAGGGGGCGCAGGACCTCGTCTCGCATGTAGTCCGCGAAGCTCCTCCCGGTCACGTCCTCGACCAGCAGCTCCAGCAGGGCGTAGCCGACGTTCGAGTAGGAGAAGCGCGCCCCTGGCTCGGCGACCAGTCGGAACTCCTCCGTGAGGTGCCGACGCAGGCTGGGCAGCGGCGCCCCGGGCTCGTACTCCTCGCCCACTCGCCCGAGTGCCAGTCCGGCCGTTCCGCTCAGGAGGCGCCCCACGGTGATGGCGCCGCGCCGGGCCTCCGGAACGGGCGGTTCCCACGTTCGCAAGTGGGCCTGGACCGGGTCGTCGAGCGCTACCAGGCCGCGCTCCACGAGCGTCATGACTCCCCGGGCGGTCACGGACTTGGATATCGACTCGGCGCGGAACACCGCGTCGGTCGTCAGCGGGCGGTGCGTTGCCGCGTCGGCGTGACCGAAGGCGCCGGACCAGACGGGCTTGCCGTCGACTACGAGCGAGACGGCGACGCCGGGCACGCCGTACCGCTGCAACCAGCTCGGCAACCGCGCCTCGAGGCCGGCGACGAACGCCGTGGTGGGAGCGCCCGGTTGGGCGGCCGGCACGGGAGCGGCGGCCGGTGCGGCGGTCGCCAGGCTGAGGCACGCGCTCAGGACGACCGAGCACCGCCACGAGCTGCGGGTCGCGGCGGGCGGGTCGGGGCGCCCCCTGCGGGCACCCCTCACAGGTCCTCCCGACCGAACCGCCACGTCGCCGCGACGAGGAGTAGGGCGCACCACCCGAGGGTCGCCACCACCGGCAGGGCGCTCGGCAACGGCGCACCGGCCGCGACGGCGGCGGCGTAACGGCCCAGGACCCACGGCGTGACCGTCGACAGGCCGGGGAGGAATCCCAACACGAGGTCGCCCCCCAGCAGGATGGCGAGCGGCACGGCCAGCACGACCCCCCGTTGGTCCACGAGCGCGCCGAGCGAGAGGGTCAGCGTCAGGTAGAACAGGACGGCGACGGCATCGAGCGCTAGCGCCCCGAGGAAAGGTCCCGCCGGCAACGGTGCCCCGTTCTCCACCGACAGTAGCGCGTACGCCGGCAAGCCAGGCAGCAACAGGGCGGCGAGGAGCAGGGCCAGCGCGTTGGCCGCGAGCTTCGCCAGCAGGAAGGCGGTCCTCCCGACCGGCTTGGAGAGCACCCAGGCGGCCGTCCCTAGCTGACGCTCGGCGACGACGCTCCCTTGCATGAGCAGGACCGCGCCGACGGCCGGCGCGAGCGCCGCGAGCGTGAAGAACATCTCGAGCGCGACCGCCAGCACGCTGCTGCCCTCGGCCGCGAAGGCGTCCCGCATCAGCCGGAGGGGCAGGAGGAGCGGTCCCACCAAGACGACCGTCCACACCACCGGCTGTAGCCACCAGGAGCGGGTGCGGGTCCAGGCCCGCGACTCCTTGGCGTACAGGTTGCCGAAGCCCCGGAGCGCGGCCGCACGCACGGCGGCTAGCCCGCCCCTCGCCGTCGCCTCCACGGCGACTCGTTCAGGCATCGCCGTCACCCCCTACCAGCTCGAGGAACACGTCCTCCAACGCCACCGCCACGCGGCCGAACTCCTTCACGCTCACCGCCGGGTCCCGCAGGACGTGACGCAGGAGCCCCGACTCGGCGGCGGCCACGTCGGTCGCCACCACCGTCCACGCCGCCAGCTGCCCCTCCTCGCGCTCGCCTGCCGCCGGGGTCGAAGCTATCGAGCTCACCCAGGGCAGGGCCTGGAGCTCTCGCCGTAGCTCGGGCGAGGCGCCCGCGAGCACCAGCCGGTAGCTCGTCCCCTGCCGCGCGGCCAGTAACTCGGCCACCGGCGCGTGGGCGACCAACCGACCCGCGTCGAGTATGGCGACGCGGTCGCTCACCCGCTGCACGTCGTCGAGGATGTGCGTCGAGTAGACGACGGTGGCGCGGTCCCTGAGCTGCCTGAGGATGGCGAGAACGTCGCTACGCCCCATCGGGTCGAGGGCGGCAGCGGGCTCGTCGAGGGTGATCAGGTCGGGCGCGTGGACGGCGGCCTGGGCGATCCCGAGGCGCTGGCGCTCGCCTCCGGAGAAGCCTCGCACGGGGCGGTCGGCCTTCCTCTCAAGACCAACCACCGCCAGGGCCTCGGCGACGCGCCGCTCGTGTTCGGTTGTGGGGACGGCGTCGAAGAAGCGCAGCACGAAGCGGAGCGTCTCCCGTGCGCTGAGATGCCCGTAGAACCTCGGTTCCTGCGCCAAGAACCCGACGCGGCTCCTGATGGCCACGCTGCTCTGCGCCACGTCCAGACCGAAGACGCTCGCCCGTCCGCTGCTCGGCCGCACCAGGCCGAGCAGCAGCTTCATCAGGGTGCTCTTGCCCGAACCGTTGGGTCCCAGGAGCCCGAAGATGGAGTGACGCGGCACCTCGAGGTCCAACCGCGTCAGGGCCAGCACGTTCCCGTAGCGCTTGCTTAGAGCCTCGGTACGGATGACGCCGTCCATCCAGAGAACCTCCGGACGGGGGATCATGCGCGGGGATGCTCGCGTGCCCCCCGCGCACATGGTGCGAGCGCGGCGGGCTCACGCGCTAGGGACTTTGGGCCCGGACGACCGCTCCGCCCTCAGCCCTTGCGCCGCGCGCCGCTTCGCGGTCGCTTGCCGCCCAGCGCGAGCATGCCCAGGCCGATCACGGCCGCCGCGCCCGAGGCGCCGAAGGCCGCGCCGAGGGGCACGCCGGGGCGGGTGACGGAGGTCACCACCGCCTGGGAGCTGGGGGTCCACGCGTCCTCGATGGTTGGGCAACCCATGGGGACGCTGTAGTCGGCGGACTGGCCGGCGGGCGGGTTGGGTCGCGGGCAGGGCGTCTTGTCGGTGCGGCTTGCCGGGAACGCCTTGGCGTTGGTCAGGTTCCACGCCAGGCCCTTGTCGCCCTCGTAACCCGACGTGTTGACCGCCGTGCCAATGCCGGCGAGGGCGGCGAGGACGAACAGGATGATGCCGGCTGTCTTCATGTGTCCCTCCGAGGTAGCTGTGCCCCTGCTGGGCGCTGGGAAGCTCGTGCTACCAGAGGTTACAGGGCGGGGGCCGGCGCTGATGGGAAGTCGGTCGCGTTGGGGCCGGCCAGGCGGACACGGCCGCCGCGCCGGGCTTCCGTCGTATCTTGAGGCGCGCGACCGACCGGCCGGTCGGACGTCGCTCGTTCTCGCCGGAGGGGGTCCACGTGTTGCGCGAGGCGCTGCTCGGCAGGGTGGCTTTCGTCGGCTACTACCTGGTCATGGTCGCGGTGCTGTTCGCGGCACGGCGCCTGTTCGGGCTATCGGGCGAACTCTTCCGCAAGCTGTTCCACATTAGCGTGGCCGCGTCGGTGTTCGTGCTCCTGCACGCGTTCCAGACCTGGTACCTCGCCGCCCTGGCCGCGGTCGGGTTCGGGACGGTCGTCTACGGCGTGATGTTCTTCCTCGAGAGGTACCCGGGCGTCATGCGCGCGTTGGAGGAACGGCGCCCAGGCGAGATCCGCTCGAGCCTGGCGGTCATGTTCTTCACCATCGCCGCGCTCATCGCGCTCGGTTGGGGCTGGCTCGGCCCCGGCTCGAAGTACATGGTGATCGTTCCCGTCATGGCTTGGGGCTTCGGCGACGCGGCGGCCGCGCTCGTCGGCAAGCGCTGGGGCAGGCGGCGCCTGCGCGGCCGCTGGCTCGACGGTAAGAAGACGGCGGAGGGGACGTTGGCCATGGTCGCCTTCGCGACCGCGGCGGCGTTCCTCACGCTCCTGGGCTACACGGGGTGGCCGTGGCACGTCTGCCTCGCCGTCGCGGTGCTCGTGGCGCCGGTTGCCGCCCTTACCGAGCTCGTCACCCGCAACGGGATGGACACGATCACCGTGCCGTTCGCGACCTTCGCCTGGCTCCTCGTCGTCACGCGGCTCTTCGCGCTCGCGGGCGTGGTGTGAGGGGCGGTCGCGGCGGCGGCCGGCAACGCCGGTCGCGGCGGGGACGGGTCGCGGCCGACCACGCGACCGAGAGCGAGCGGACGCTGCTAGTGGCGTGGCTGCTGAGCGCGCCCGGGCCGGTCGTGACCGCCATCGCGGTCGCCATGAGCTCGTCGGCCACGCAGATCGCCGACGCCATCCGGCGCACGGTCGAGTTCGCGGCGCTCGTGACCGGTTGGTGGGTGTTCAGGGCGCGCAAGGGGGTCCCGGACGAGCAGGCCCGCCGGCGTCTCGAGCGGCGGGCGGAGACGAGCGTCAGCGTCGCGCTTGCCTGCTCCGGGTTGGCGATGCTGGCCGTCGGGGGGTACCGCTTCTTCGAGTACGAGCCGGGCGGGAACGTGACCGTCGGCCTGCTGGTGGCGTTCCTCGGCGCCGGCGTCAACGCGGGCTTCTGGCTCAGGTACACGCGCCTGCTGCGCGTGGCGGGCGACGCGGTGATCGCGGCGCAGCGCCGCCTGTACCGCGCCAAGACGTTCGTCGACCTGGTCGTCACGGCGGCCCTGCTCAGCGTGGCGTTGATCCCGACGCATCCTGCCACGCACTACGTCGATACCTTGGGTTCGGTCGTCGTCGCGGGCTACCTCCTGCAGCAGGCGCTCGGCTCCAGGCGGGCCGGGGCGGCGCGGTTGCGCGTCGGGCGCGGGTAGACTGCGCGCACGCCCGCGCCGAGACGCGCCGGCGGGGCGGGAGGAGCGTTCGTGGGTCGGCTGTTGGCTCTCTTGGCGCTGGTGCTCGGGTGGTTGGTCCTCTCGCGGTGGTGGAGCGGGCGGAACGGCCCGGCGCGGGGCCCGTCCGGGATGGGGAGGGCGGGCGCGGACGCTTCGGCCGCGTTGAACGAGGCCTACCGGCGCGGGCTCGCCGACGGCGAGCGAGCGGTCCGGGCGGGACTCGAGGCGCAGCGAGCCGCGGAGCAGCGCGCGGCCAACCAGGCCGGCTACCGCGCCGGCGCGGCAGCGACGACGGTTGGGACCGCCGGAGTGGCGGGCGGTGGGGGCCGGCCCGCGTCCGGCAGGCCCACCTCGAGGGCGGAGGCGCTGGCCATCCTCGGCCTGCCGGGCGACGCGACCGCGGCGGCGGTGGAGGAGCGTTACCGCGAGCTGCGCGCCGCCGGTCACCCTGACGCCGTGCGTTCCAAGCGGCTGCCTGCCGCGGTGGTCGCGTTCGCGGAGGAGCACTTCAAGCTGGTGGGGGAGGCGTACGACCTGCTGCGGCGCTAGCGGCCCCGCACCCTGGCCGAGTCCCGCTCGACCATCAGGCTCGTGCCGTCGACGGCCTCGAAGTCGGCGCCGGTGATGGCCTTGAGGTCCCGCAGGGCGGCGTTGTCCCAGCGCTCGTCGGGCGCGCCGGAGATGAACCAGCTCGAGCCGTTGTCGGCGAGGATCACGCCGTAACGTTGCATGGCGGTGACTATGACCTGGGCCTCCGGCGCCATGCCGGTGGCGTCGAAGTCGGCCCGGAGCCGGAAGCGTTGCCCCATGGGCGGGTAGTCGGGGTCGGTGGAGCTCGAGGCGTCGTGGCGCGCGGGCCACACGTGAGCCCGGCGCGTGCGTGGCGCCGTGAACCTGATGGCGTGGTGGATGGCTCCCGCCGCCACCTCGTCGTAGCGCACCAGGCCGGGGAGGATGGGCAGTCCGGCGGCGTCGGCCGACGTCCAGCCGTCGGGTCTCAGGTCGTTGCTCGTGAGGTCGAAGACCGCTCCCGAGCCGGCGGCCCAGGCCCCGCTCGCCGTGAGCTCGGCGTCGTAGAGCTCGTAGAGCACGCAGTCGGTGGTGTCCACCACCAGCACGTGCCGGTCCCCGCCCGCGGCGACGCCACCGATGGGCGCGCCCTCGATGGGCGCGTCGGCGGGGATAGGGTAGGGTCCAGGGTCAGACTCGGTCGGGTAGTAGAACGTCACCGCCACGCGCCGCTGCCCGGCGCCAACGGCCACCCAGGGGATCCCGATGGGCGCCCCGTCCCACGTGCCGGAGCCGAAGTCCGGGTGCAGCGTTGCCGTCCGGCCTATGGCCGCGACGTACGCCGCCGATTCCGGCAGCACGCTCAGGTGGTCCACCCTGCTGTTCCACACGTTGTCGGCCGGGAAGACGGTGCAGTCGCCCAGCCGGGGCGGCGGGTCGGCGGCCTGCGCCCCGCCGGGCAGCGCGGCGCAGGCGCCGAGCAGCGTCGCTGTCAGGATGGCGGGGCCGAGGGCGGCTAGCGGCCTAACGTCTGGTCGCGGCATGGGGCGATCATGGCGCCGCGGTCACGGGTGTGGATGTGCGAATCCTCCCTAGCGGTGAGGGGCCGAACGCCGGAGGCTTAGACTTGTCGCCGATGGACGGCCTCCTCGACCTATTCGTCCGCCTCGCCGGCCCCAACCCCATCTGGCAGGGCCTGTGGGGCGGGGTGATCATCACCACCTTCAACCTGGTGGGAGCGCTGCTGGTGCTCGTGTGGCGCCACCCCACGCGTCGCGCCCTCGACGGCGCGCTCGGGTTCGCCGCGGGCGTGATGCTGTCCGCCAGCTTCACCAGCTTGATCCTCCCCGGCGTGGAGATCGGGGGGCTACTGCCGGTGGTGATCGGCATGTCGCTCGGCGTGGTGGTGCTGGACAGCGCCGACGCCTGGGTGCCGCACGTGCACGTGCTGGTGACGGGAAGGCGGCGCCCCGACGCCGCGCAGGAGGCCGGGGCCGACGCCCCGCGGCGCAGCGGCATGTCGGGCGTGCTCCTCTTCATCGTGGCCATCACCCTCCACAACATGCCCGAGGGGCTCGCCGTCGGGGTCGGGTTCGGTGGTGGCAACCTGAGCGACGCCCTCGCCCTGATGTTCGCCATCGGCATCCAGAACGTGCCGGAGGGGCTCGCCGTCGCGGTCGCCGCCCGCAACGCCGGCATGGGTAGCCTCTGGTACGCCGCGTTCACCGGTATCAGGGCGGGCGTGGTCGAGATCCCGCTGGCGCTCGTAGGCGCGTGGGCCGTGCACGTGATGGCCCCGATCCTCCCGTACGCCATGGGCTTCGCGGCCGGCGCCATGCTGTTCGTCATCCTCGACGAGATCGTGCCCGAGACGCACGGTCACGGGCACGAGCGCATCGCGACCCTCGGGACGATGTTCGGTGTCGTCATCATGCTCGTCCTCGACGTCGCCCTGGGCTGACCCAGGGCGGCTCCTGGTGCACCCCGGTCAGGCACGCGCGGGCCGAGCGTCCGGTACACAGTGCCTCCTGAGCCGGGCGCACGCCCGCTTGGGACTAGCCTGAGGTGATGCGGGCCGAGCGCCCGCGAGAGGAGCGCGCATGAACCCCAAGATCGTCGAGCTGTTGGGCGCCGAGGCCGACGCCCTCCTGGCGTACGAGGCGCGCGGCATCGACAAGAGCCGCCTCCACCTGCCGGGGCCTGACTTCGTGACCCGCGTGTTCGGCCAGTCCGACCGCAGCCCACGGGTGCTGAGGAGCCTGCAGACGCTGTACGACCACGGCAGGCTGGCGGGCACCGGTTACATGTCGATACTGCCCGTCGACCAGGGCGTCGAGCACTCCGCCGGCGCCTCGTTCTCCAAGAACCCCGACTACTTCGACCCCGAGAAGATCGTGGAGCTGGCCGTCGAGGGCGGCTGCAACGCCGTGGCCTCCACCTTCGGCGTGCTCGGCTTGGTGGCCCGCAAGTACGCCCACCGCATCCCGTTCATCGTGAAGCTCAACCACAACGAGCTCCTCACCTACCCGATGAAGTACGGCCAGGTCATGTTCGGTACCGTTGACGAGGCGTACGACCTGGGCGCCGTGGCCGTCGGGGCGACCATCTACTTCGGTGGCGCGGATTCCGACAGGGAGATCGTCGAGGTCGCCGAGGCGTTCGCCTACGCGCACGAGCTGGGGTTGGCGACGGTGCTGTGGTGCTACACGCGCAACGACGCCTTCAAGGTCGGGGGCGTCGACTACCACGCCTCCGCCGACCTTACCGGCCAGGCCAACCACCTGGGCGTGACGATAGAGGCCGACATCGTCAAGCAGAAGCTGCCCGACGTGAACGGCGGGTTCAAGGCCGTCGGTTTCGGGCGCACCGACCCGCGCATGTACGGCGAGCTCGTGCCGGACGCGCACCCCATCGAGATGGTCAGGTGGCAGGTCGCCAACTCGTACATGGGCAGGATCGGCCTGATCAACTCGGGTGGGGCCTCCGGCGCGGATGATTTCGCCGAGGCCGTGCGGACCGCGGTGTTGAACAAGCGTGCCGGCGGCACCGGCCTCATCACTGGCCGCAAGGCGTTCCAGCGGCCCATGGCCGAGGGGGTGAAGCTCCTGAACCTCATCCAGGACGTCTACCTGGACGAGGACGTCACCGTCGCCTGAGGCCGCGCCTCCGGCGTGGGTCGAGACCCCCGCCGGCGCCCGGTCGAGCGAGGCGCCGTTCGACATGGAAGTGGCCCACGCGGGGGGTCGTGGGCCGATAGGCAGTGTATCAGTCGACTTGCACACTTGTGAAGGGGGCGCCGCCGGTCGGGGATCGGCGGCGACCGCGTCGCGGCGCAGCACGACGTCGGTCGTCAGCTCCTCGCCCCTCTTCAGGATGCTGAACGGTGCCGGCCCGAGGGGCGCGAACGTGAGGCGCAGCTCGAACGCCGCGTCCTCCGTGCCCGGGAGGGCCTGGAACGTGAGGGCGTGCCCGCCGACCGGCACCGCCACGCGGCGCGGCAGGAACAGCGCGCCCACCATCAACGGCTCGTCGACGCGGAACGGCACCCGCACCGCCCAGAGCGCCGCGGGGTCGAGCCGCGCGCTTGGCGCCACCTCGACCCTCACCAGGCAGTCGCCGTCGTGGTCCGGCACGCCGAAGACCACGTGGCCATCCGACCAGGCGAACCCCTGGGCGACGTGGTCGTCCGTCCACAGGAGCCCGAGGGTAGCCTTGCACTCGTTGCTAACCAGGAGTTGGCCGTAGTCGATCGTGATGGGGAACTCCGCCGGCACGGTTCCGGACCCGGCGGCGTCCCCTCCGGCGGACCGACCGCGATCATCCACGGTCGCCGACCTCGCCAGCGCCGCGCGCGCGGCCGTGCCACTCGCCGCCCCGGCCATCGGCCCCGGCCGATGCGGGTGAGACGAACGGCGCTTCGTGCGAAGCGCCGTTGCTGCCTTCGGTCCTCTTGGTGGAGCCGAGGGGATTCGAACCCCTGACCTCTTGAGTGCGATTCAAGCGCGCTCCCAACTGCGCCACGGCCCCGAGCAAGCGGTAGTCTACGTGCTCCGCCGGTGGGGTGTCAAACGACCCCGCGACGGCCGGAACGCCGTCGCTAGCTCGCCTGGTGGGCGCTAGGATGAACGGCCATGGGGCTGTCACCACGCGTAAAGTACCGCAACTTCGTGCTCGGCGTGGCCAACGGCGTGTTCGTGAACGTGGGCGACGCCTTCCTCCACTCCGGCCTCGTGCTGGCACCGTTCCTGGCGGCCCTCGGGGCGGCGCCCGTGATCATCGGACTGGTGCCCGCCATCAAGGTGGGCGGTTGGTACCTGCCGCAGCTCCTCGTCGCCAGCCGCATCTCCCACGAGCCGATGAAGCTGCGCTTCTATCACTTCACCTCCACCGTCCGGTCCGTGGCCCTGCTGGCCATGACGCTGGCCGTGTTCTTCGTCGGGGCCAGGCAGCCCTCGCTGGTCGTCCTCATCGTCCTCGTGATGCTGACGGTCAACGCCATCGCGGGCGGGGTCGGGGGCGTGCCGTTCGCCGACGTCACGGCGAAGATCGTGCCGCACTCGCGGCTCGGCACCTTCTGGGCGCTGCGCAACGCCATTGGCGGCCTCCTCGCGCTCGGCGCCGGGGTGGTGCTCAGGTACATCCTCGAGTCCGACCTGAGCTTCCCCAACAACTTCGGGCTCATACTGCTGCTCGGCTCCGTGCTGTCGGCCATCGCCTACGCGAGCTTCTCGCTCGTCAAGGAGCCGCCCGGCGTGCCCGGCCTCCGGCGGAGGCTGGCGGGCATGCTGCGCGACATCCCCGGCATACTCCGCGCCGACGTCAGCCTGAGGCGCTTCCTGCGCGTCCGCTTCCTCGGCCTTGCCACGCTCTTGGCCGAGCCGTTCTACGCCGTGTACGCCATCAGCAAGATCGGCGCGCCCGACGCCGCGCTGGGCACGTACGTCATCGCGGCCACCGCGGCCGCCGTCATCGGCAACCTCGTCTTCGGGCTGCTCTCGAACCGTGGGCTGAACGTGACCGTCATCCAGATCGGCTACGCGTTGCTCCTCGCCGCTCCCCTCTGCGCCGTGTTCATCCGCGACTGGCGCTGGTTCGCGCTGGTGTTCGTCCTGTCGGCCGTGGGCAACGCCGGCGTGGGGATCGGGGCGGCCAACCTGCTGTACGCCATCGCGCCCCTCGACGACCGCGCCCTATACATCGGCCTGTCGAACACGGTGCTGACCGTCCCGAGCCTGGCGCCGGTGCTGGCGGGCGCGCTGCTGGCGTGGTTCCAGATGCCGGTGATGTTCCTCGTGGCGGCCGGCGTCGGCGCGGCCACACTCGCCCTGTCTTTCAGGTTCGGGTCGCTGCGCGAGGCGGACAGGCGCGCCCTTGGCCTGAGCCGCGCCGCGCCAGCCGACGAGCCCGAGGCGCCGGAGCCGGGCTAGGCCTGGTCGCTAGATGCGGACGAACTCGTCGGTCGACAGCACGAAAACGATGGCGCCGCCAACGGGCACCTCCATCGGTTGACTGGCGAAGACGCCCTCCAGGGCGTGGATGGGCGAACCCGCCGTGACCACCTTGGTGCGTTCGCGACAGGTGGAGTGGATGACGTCCTTCACCTCGACCACCTTGTGATCCTCGACGCCGATGAGGACGGTGGTGTTGCCCTCCCGCAGGAAGCCTCCCGTCGAGGCGAGCTTGGTGGACTGGAAGCCCCGTTCGCCGAGGGCTTCCTGGAGGCGCGCGGCGTCCGCGTCCTGCACGATGGCAAGGATCAGCTTCATCTTGCTGCCATGCTAGCAGACAACCGGCGCATGGCTTGCTAGTAGAATGTGTGAACGAACCTGGAAGGTGTGGCTTGAGCGAGCGGCGCTTCGTTGTTGAGATCACCCACCCGGTGCCGGCAGAAGAGGTGGCGGGGGTGGCTGCGCTCGTCGCGCAGCGTCTCGACATGGACCCGCAGCGCATCGTCACGCTGCTCAGCGGCCGCGTCGGCGCAGTCACCAAGGCCGTGCTCCCCGACAAGGCCATAGCCATCGCGGACGTCTTCTCGGCGGCCGGCGTGCAGGTGGCCGTGCTGCCCGCCGCGCCCCAGGGGGCTCAACGCGCCGCCGGGGACGGACCGGGGCCGGAGCCCACAGCGGGACCGACGCCGCCGCCAGCGGCCGAGGCTCCTCGCGCCGAGCAGCGCGGCGACGCCGACGACCGGGGCGCCGTCCCGGATGACGATGCGGGCTACG
>JACFNR010000055.1:0-1533 GCA_019454765.1 Trueperaceae bacterium
ACGGCGGCCGCCCCGTCCACGGTGGCGGTGGCGCTGGCGACCAGATGGTCGAGGACGGCGCCGACGCGCGCCGGCGGCGGCGCCGGCTCGGGCTCGCGCCAGTTCCACCTGCGGCCGTCGCTCCAGAGGTGCCCGGTGCGGCGCAACTGCCGCAGGTACTCGAGGGTGAAGAGGGGGTTGCCGCCGGCGCGCTCGTGGATCCAGGCGGCGACGCGCGCCGGCACGGGCGCGCCGAGGTGCGCCTCGAGCAGGCGACCCGCGGCGCCCTCGTCTAGGGGCTCGAGCCACGTCTCGACGAAAGGTTCGCCCGGTGGTCGCCGCCCGGTCACCAGCAAGACGACGCCCGGGAGGCGCGTCACCGCGGCGGCGAGGGCCGGCGTGAGGACACGGACCTCGGGCGAGGCGGCGTGCAGGTCGTCGAGGTGGAACACGACGGGAGCAGCGAGCTTCAGTGCCGCCGCGAGCGCCTCCACCAGGGCGGCGCTCGCCTCGCCGCGTCCAGCGGAGGCGGCGGTCAGGGTCCGTTCCGCCCACGCCGGCAGGCGCGCGGGGCGCGGCAGGCCGCCCACGACCTGGGCGAGGGGCAGGGCGGTCGAGCAGGTCAGGGTCAGGCAACCCATCTGCGCCAGGGCCCTGCCCGCCAGCCACGACTTGCCAACGCCGGCGGCGCCGAGCAGGGCCAGCGCGTGACCTTCCCGTCCGGCCGCGGCGGCGCGCAGGGTCTCTGTCAACCACGACAGCCGATCCTCTTCCGGGGGGTAGCGACGGGCGTGACTCACGAGCGTGCCTGCGATCATACAGATAGGTGTGCCACGTTGCCGGCCGCCCGGGTCGGGCGAAGCGGGCCCCCGGCTCCCCGCGGCCCACCCCGGGGGTTCAGCGTTCCCGACGCCAGAACACCCAGCCGGCCGCGAACAGCGCGACGGCGCTGCCGAGGGCGGTGCTGGCGGCCGCGATCAGCAGGGCGCCGTTCGGGAAAAGGTCGGTGACGACCTTGCCCACGGGCCCCACGAGGACCGGCACGCGGAGGGCGTGCAGCAAGCCGACGCGCCAGAGCTCGAGCGGGTTGACGATCAGCGAGGCCACCAGGAGAGCGTCCAGCGGGTAGTCCGCGAACGCGGCGGCCACGCCGACCACGAGCGGGCCGTAGGCCAGCACGAGCAGGCCCCACGCGGCCAGCCCGAGGGCCATGGCCCTTGTGACGTCGAGCGTCAGGGCGCTGAAGAGGGCCGTGAGGGTGGTGAACATGAGCGTCACGGCCACGGTCGTGAGGCCCAGCAGGGCGAGCCCTCTCGGGTCGAGGCCGAGGACGGCCCCGGCCAGGGCGGAGCCGGCCAGCAGCGGCAGGAGCATGCCGCCGGCGATGCCGAGGGCGGCGCCGCGGTAGGCCGCGGCGGGCGGGCGCGGCAGTGCCGCCCAGAAGGCCCACGTCTCGCGGCGCGTGAGGAGGGGCGCGGCCATCACCACCACGAGCGGCGGCAGGTAGAGCTGCAGCACCGCCACCACGCTCACGAGCCCCACGGCGCTGCCGCG
>JACFNR010000055.1:1633-12240 GCA_019454765.1 Trueperaceae bacterium
AGGTGGTCCGCCAGGCACTCGATGGCGTCGTACTGGTGCACGAGCCCCGTGGGGGTGACCAGCTGCGCGGTGAAGCGGAGGTCGACGACCGTCATGTTGCAGTACGGGCAGACGTCGACCCCGAACCGCGGCTCCCTCGGCTCCGCCCACGCCGCCGAGCCCCCCAGCAGGAGCGCCGCGAGCCCGACCCCGGAGCGGCGCAGGAACTCGCGCCGCTCGAGGGTGACGGACTTGCCGCGCCAGGGGTCAGAGGCCAAGGTGCCTCACCAGCAGCGGCACGAGGTTGCCGATCGGGAGGGGCGCCAGGTCCATCAGCTCGTCCTCGCGGTGGAGGTGGGCGCGGCCCAGCTCGGGATGGCCGTGGAGGTGACCGGCGGCAGCCTCGGCGTCCGGGAACGCCCCCAGGCGCGCCCTCATCGACACGCTCAGGTTCTCGGCCCACAGGAAGACGGCGGCGCGCCCCAGGAGCAACTCGTCTGCCGTGGCCGGTGGGTCGGCGAGGTTGGCGACGTAGAAGGTGGCGCCGTGCCCGTCGGTCAGGCCCAGCACGTAGGCGTGGTTGAAGAGGCAACCGAGCGATTCGTAGTGGTAGGCGCCCTCCCCCGCGGCTTCGGCCTGTGCCAGTCGGACCTGCCCGTACGTGCGTTCGCGGAAACCAGGCCCCACCGAGGCGTCGGGGGGCGTGGCGATGGTCATGCCGCAGAAGGCGCACGTCCCGGTGTCCCAGGGGATCGCGGCGGGGGGCAGCACGTCGGGTCCGACGCCGCCGGCGGCGCCCGCAGCCATGGGGCCGTGCTGCATGCCCGGGCCGTGCCCCATGCCGGGGCCGTGCTGCGCGCCCTGGCCGGGCATCTGGGCGGCGGCGAGCCGCAGGGAGAACGGCGCGGCCACGGAGGCCAGCGCCAGGCGCTTGATGAAGGTTCGTCTGTCGGTGGGCACGGTGCTCACTCGCTCCCGTTCTCGGTCGGCGGAGGCCTCTGAGCCCTCGCCGCGCGTTGGAAGGTGGGGCCGTGAGGAGCGCCGCGCGCTCCTCGGGCTAAGGAGTGGAGAGCGCCGCGCGCGGTGGGGCTCGCGCCGGCGTGTGCCGTAGCGGCGCGGCGCGGGGGGCCGCGGGCCGCGGCGTGACGACCTCGGCCGTGACGACCCTGACCTCGACAGGCCGGGTGGTCGGCGGCGGTGGGGGCGCGGGGAGGGAGAGCACCGTGGGCGTGCCGCGGTTCTGCTCGGGCATGGGGCAGTCTTCCGAGTGCTCCATCGGTGGGTCGTAGGCGAGCGAGCGCGAGGCGGCCACGGGCAACGCCACGGCCATGACCAGCGCCGCCAACAGCCGCCACGCTCCGCGCTGGGCGCGCGGGCGTAGGGACCTGGGCGAGCGGCTCACGCGCCGCCCTGCGGGGGCATGAGGCCGCTGAGGGTGGCGCCCGACCGACGCCGGACCCGCCAGCCGCTCGGGAGCGGGCCGACCACGCCCCCCTCCCGGACGACCTCGTACTCGAAGAGGTCGACCACCGGCAGTCGCCCCTGCACGCGCCCGAAGCTCATGAGCAGCGCCTCGTCGGCGAGCGCCTCGACCTCCTCGGGCCGGTGCGCGCTCACGACCAAGGTGCCGCCGGCGGCGACGTGCGCGCGCGCCCAGGCGGCGAGGCGCGCGAGGCCGTCCTCGTCCAGCGCCGAGGCGGGCTCGTCGAGCAGCCACAGCCGCGGCTCGTCCATCAGGGCGGCCGCCAGCGCGAGCCTCTGGGTCATGCCGCCCGACAGGGCGCCCACGCGGCGGTCGAGGACGCCCGTCAACCCCATGCGGTCGGCGGCGGCGTGCGCGGCCGCGGTAGGGCACCGTTTCGCTTGGACCGCGGCGGCGAGGATCTCACCGGCCCGCAGGTGCGGCGGGAAGACGATGCGTTGCGGCACGTAGGCGCGGAGCGGGGCGACCGCCACGCTCCTGGGGTCGTGCCCGTAGACGCGCACCGTCCCGCGGGGCGCCCTGAGGCCGCCGGTGAGGAGGTTGAGGAGCGTCGACTTGCCCGCCCCGTTGGCGCCGATGAGGGCCAGGGAGCCGCGGAGCAGCTCGAGGTCGATGGCGTGCAGCCGGCGCCCGTAGCTCGCGCCACGCACCGCCACCGCGGGGAGCGGCGACCTCATGCCGGCGCCGCCGGGAGACCGCGCGGCCGGGCGAGGAGCAGCCCGGCGGCGACGAGCGTGGCCGCCCCGAGGACGCCCGCCACTGACCCGGCGGGGTGGGCGGTGGACCCGGGCGGGCGCGGACCGCCGCTCCAGGAGGGGTAGGTGCGCGGCGTCGGGTCGGCGAGGGTCATGAGCCTCACGGCGGGCACGGTGGCCTCGATGCTCTCCCACAAGACGACGCCGGGGCTCAACGCGTAGAGCGACAGGTCGGGTTGGCGGGAGGCCAGCATGGCGTACGACGAGCTGGGCACGTGTGGCACGTCGACGACGCCGTCGCCGTCGCGGTCTAGGCGGGGCGCGCCCTCGAAGGCGTTGCCAATGAGCTCGACGCTCGCGTCGTCGTCGTCGACCGCCACGTCGCTCACGTTGCCCGTGAAGACGTTGTCGTGGAGCCGCACGGCGCTCGTGCCACCGAAGCGGCTGCGCTGGACGAGCACGCCGAAGCCGCCGTCCGTGAACAGGTTGCGCTCCAGCGTGACGTCGGGCGCCGAGACGACGAGCGCACCGATGGTGTTGCCGGCGAAGGTGTTGCCGGCCACCACGGCGTCCTTGACCTCGAGGGCGAGCAGCCCGAACGACAGCGGGCCGACGTGGCCCTCGAAGGTGTTGCCCGTCGCCCTCAGGCCGCGCCCGTACATTGCGGCGGAGCCGACGGCGCCGCCGCGCACGACGTTCCCCGCCAGGGTGGTGTTGGCGCTGTACATGCTGTGGAGCGCGTAGCGGGCTGCGGTCACGAACTCGCTGCCGACCACCGCCGCGTCGTCGGCGCCCTCGAGGTAGATGCCGTCGAGGAACCCCCGTACCGTGGAGTCTTCCAGGCGGAAACGGGCGCTAGCGAACACGGTCAGGCCCGGGGCGCCACTACCGCCGTCGAGTCGGGCGCCGCTGACGATCACCCCGTCCGAGTCCTCCACGCGCAGGCCGGTCGGGGCGCCGGTCACGCTCACGCCCGCCACGCGGCAGTCGTGGCAGCCCACGAGCCAGAGGCCCGCGTCGGGGGCGTAGAGGTCCTCCTCCGGGCCGGCCCCGGCGACCGTCAGGCCGCTCACGCGGATGCCGGGCGCCGCCAGGACGAGGGTGCTGCCCGCGGCGCCGCCCAGGAGCGTGGCGCCGGCGCCTTCGATGACGACCCCCTCGGCCTCGACGGTCCACGGCCCCCGGTAGGTGCCGGGCGCGAGGATCACTCTGGCGCCGGCGGTCAGGGTCGGTAGCTCGTCACCTGGAGCGAGGGTCAGGATGGGGGCGGCGAGGGCGCCGGCCCCGAGCCAGGTCGCGACGACCGCGGTGACCGCGGACGCGGCGAGCACCCGGCCGGCGGCCGGAAGCCGTCGACGCCGCCCCGAGGGCACGCTCCGCCCGCTCCGCGTCACGGCTCGATGCTACCCGAGGGTCAGAGGGACCGGTGTCCCGGGACCGCGGGGTCGGGCGGGGACGGTGCGGTGCCGAACACGGCGAGCCGGCGCCCCACCATGGGGCGCCGGCTCGCCAGTCGCCGACTCGTCGTCAGCGGGGTCTGTTGATCACTCCGCGGGCGGCGTGAGCAGGTTGGCGTAGATGCGGTAGGCGCCCGGCACGTTGTTCTCGATCTCAGTGTGCAGGACGAGGCTCGTGTAGGTGTAGCGACCCTTGCCGACGTTGGCGGTGAGCATGGAGCCGAGGAACGGCAGCTCGTCCCAGGTGTCGGGCCACTGCTTGTCGGTCACGCTGAAGAGCGGCGTGTAGCGCTCGTCCCACTTCTGGGCGAAGTAGAGACCGCGCTCCTTGACCCAGCCGTCGAAGTCGGCCTGGGTGAGGACGTTCGGGGTGGTCATGATCGGGTTCTCGGGGTCGAGGAACTCGACCGCCCCGTCGGCGGCCGTCACGCGCGAGAGGAGCGAGACGCGGCCGAGCTCGATGGGGTAGGGCGGCACGCTCTCCGGGTCCCACGCGTCGGCGGGGCGGTGGTACTGGACGAGCAGGTTGCCGCCGTCCTCCACCCACTGCATAAGGCGCTCGTTGGCCGCGAACAGGTCGGGGCGGGCGCGGTAGGCGTAGATGCCCACGGCGATCGAGTCGTACTGGCTCAGGTCGCCGGTGGTGAGGTCGTCCTGGGTGAGCAGGTCGACGTTCATGCCGATCTGGCGCAGGCCCTGGTAGACGACGTCGGAGCCGCCGTCGACGTAGCCGACGCGCAGGGCGGGGTCGAAGGCGACCTCGAGGGCCTTGACGTTGGCGCCCGCCGGGCTCACCAGGTAGGTCTTGCCGGTGTGCTCGTAGTTGATGACGCGCGTGTAGCTGGTGCTGGCCGCTTCGCCGTCGGCGCGGACGCTGAAGTCGAAGGAGCCCTCGGTGAGGCCTTCGGCCGGGAGGAGGGTGAAGGTGGCGCCGCGGGCGTCGCCCTTGCGGTTGAAGCTGAGGGCGACGGAGGCGGGCTCGACCGTCCAGCCCTCGGGGGCGTCGACGGTGAGGACCGTCTCGGCGGGACCGTCGACGTAGTTGACGGCGGCGACGCTCATGGTGAGGTCGGCGGGGCTGAGGAGGTTGTAGACGAGGTTCTCGGGGGTCACGCGCAGCGAGACGTCGGGCAGGACGCCGATGATCTCGCGCGAGTCGACGGTCACCGTGAACGGCACGCCGTCGACCTCGTAGCTGATCACGCCGTACACGTCGCCGTTGGCGCGCTGCGGGCTCACGTTGCGGCGGTACGGGTTGTAGTAGGGCGCGTCGGCCGGGACGGTGACCACGAAGGTCTGCTTGGCGGTCTCGCCGTTGGCGAGCGTGGCGGGTTCGACGGCCTCCACGGCCTCGACGGTCCAGCCCTCGGGGGCCACGACGTCGAAGCGCACGTTCTCGGCGGTCACGTCGCCGCCGAGGTAGGCGCTGACGGTCACCTCGGTGGAGCCGCCGCGCACCAGCTCGGGGTTCTTGGCCACCAGGCGGGTGACGAGCGAGAGGGCCTGGCGGCTGGCGTTCTGCAGCTCGACTTCCTTGCGCGCGAGGCGGAAGTCGACGTCGCTGGCCACGGCGGCGTCCTCGTTGCCGGCGGCGAGGGCGGCGCGGGCGGCGCGCACGGTGGCGAGGGCCACGGTGAGGTCGCCCTGGACGGCGGTGAAGTTCGGGAAGGCCGCGAGGGCGCGGTCGATGGCGGCCTGGCTGTCGGTCAGGAGCTGCGCCAGCTTGGCGTCGGCCACGGTGGCGGCGAGGTCACCGACGGTGTAGGGGATGCCGGCGAAGAGCGAGGTGTCGGTCTCCGCGTCGGTCACGAACGACTGCACGAGGTGCAGGTTCGAGTTGGTGGAGCGCTCGTCGGCCCAGCTGCCCATGTCCTGGCTGCGGTGGTAGGCGCGCGACTGCTGACCGAGCTGCTCGTAGGTGGCGCCGAGGACCTGGTCGTAGCCGCCGGTCGGGATGGTGAGGGTCGTCTCGAGCTCGAAGTCGGCCTGACCGCTCCCCTTGCCGCTTGGCAGGTAGAACTTGGCGGCCTGCCACGGCTCGAGGCCCATCTCGAGGTGCTCGGGGAACGCCTCGGGGTCGGCCGCGAGGGCGAAGGCCTGCTCGGCGGCGTACGCCATGGCGCGGTGGTTGCCGTGCTGCCCGAAGACGTTCTGGAAGTTGGTGAAGATGACGTCGGGGCGGCTCTGGCGGATGGCGCGCACGAGCTTCTCCATCATCACGTCCTCGCCCCAGATCTCGAGGGTCTCGACGGCGGACTTGGAGAAGCGGAAGTCGTAGATGGGGTCGTCGAAGCTCTCGCTGAGGAAGAACAGCTCGACGTTGAAGGCGGCGCTGGCCTGCTCCATCTCGCGGCTGCGGAGGACGCCGAGGGCCTGGCGGTACTCGGTGCCGATGGAGTTCTGGCCGCCCTCGCCGCGGTTGGCGGTGACGGTGACGCTGCGCACGCCCTC
The DNA here is from genome assembly GCA_019454765.1 of Trueperaceae bacterium. Classification (NCBI taxonomy): domain Bacteria; kingdom Thermotogati; phylum Deinococcota; class Deinococci; order Trueperales; family Trueperaceae; species Trueperaceae bacterium. The sequence goes on from JACFNR010000055.1 coordinate 7,699, forward strand.
GCCGAGCGAGAGGAGCGCGATCTGGCTGGAGCGTTCGTCGTCGGGGTGGGCGCCGACGGTCATGAACGACGCGACGGACTTGAGCGGCGTGAGGGCCTCGTACAGGTCGACGATGCCGCGGTGCATCTCCTGCTCGAGGACGCGGGCGTCGGTGCGGCTCTGGGCCGAGCCGAACGCCACGAGGAGCGCCAGGAGCGAAACGGCCACCGCGCGTAGAAGGTTGTTGGGCTTCACTTGCATCAGGTAACTGCCTCCGTGGGTGTTCATGGTGGGTCCGGGATGTCCCCGGGCCAGCCCCTTGGGGCGCCGCCGGCTGCCTCGAGCCGGTCCCGCGCCCGCCGACCGTCGCCGGTTCGGGCTCTAGCCGTGGCCTACGCCTTGTCGTGCGCTCTTACGAACCATCACCTCCGCGGCCCTGTTGGTGGTCGACGGCAGTCGGGAAGTTCTCGCCGACGACGGTGTCTCGAACTACGAAACAGCTTTCTTAATGGGGTTTCTAAATATCCCTCTAGAAGGCTACGGGAGGCGAGGCGAGGCTGTCAACCGAGGGTCACGGTCGACCGGTACACAGGCCGTGCGGGCGCGGCGCCGCCGCCCCGACCCACCTAGCGAACCAGGCCGGACGGCGCCCACTCCCTCGTGAGCAGCTCCGTCACGTCGTCATCGGAGCGCGCCTGCAGCCAGGTGCCGCCGTGGCGCACTAACGAAGCCTCGAGCTCGGCCCGCCACGCCGTGAGCGCGCGCCCGTACTCGGCCAGGACCGCCGGCGTCAGGACCACGCTCGCCTCCGCGCTCGACTCCGCGTCCTCCAGCGTCACCGCCCCCGCGCCCAGAGCGCGCGGGTCGAGCTCCTCCGGCGCCAGGACCTGCACGCCCACCACCTCCTGCTTGGCGGCGCGCAGGACGCCAAGGCCGGCCGCGGCGCCGGCGAACAGCCAGTCGCTCACCACGACGCAGAGTCCCGGCCGCGGCAGCCGCGCCGCCAGCGCCCGGGCGACGTCCCCGAACTCCGCCGCGCCGGCTGGCGCGAGGGCCGCCAGCCAACTGAACAGCAGGGGAGCGGCGCGCACGCCGGCGCCTCGGGGACCCCACTCGAGCCCCCGCCCCGTGAACGCCACCAGCCTCACGCGGTCGTTGCCCGCCAGCCCCGCGTAGGCGAGCGCCGCCGCCACCTTGCGCGCCGCCACGGACTTGTCGGGCGCGCCGTGCGCCATCGAAGCGCTCATGTCGACCACCACCGTCACGGCCAGCTGCTCGAGCACGTCCCCCTCGCGCACGTGCAGCTCGCCGGTGCGCGCCTCCAGGAACGGATCCACCCGCCTCAGGTCGTCGCCCGGCCGGTAGGGCCGGTGCTCGGCGAACTCGAGGCCGGGACCCAGCGTGCGCGAGCGGTGCTCCCCGACCCCGCCGGCGGTGCCCGCCCGCGGGACGTGCAACCGGCAGCGGGCCAGGCGCTGCAGCAGCCGCGGCGGCGGCGTCACGTCGACCACGAGCCTAGCCGTCGGCGACGGTCCGCTCGAACACCCGCTCGAGCAGGCGCTCGGCGTCGACGTTCGGATCGGCCGCGCCCTCGAAGTTCAGCTGGAAGCGGTGGCGCAGGGTGGGCCGCAGCATGGCGCGCAGGTCGTCGACGGCCACGTTGAAGCGCCCCTGCAGCAGCGCGTGCGCCTTGGCCGCGAGCAAGAGGGCCTGACCGCCGCGCGGGCTCACGCCGAAGCGCACGAACCGCCTCACCTCCGCGCTCGCGCTCTCCCCCTCCGGGTGAGTGGCCAGCAGGAAGCGCGCCACCGCCCGCCGCACGTGCGACGCCACGGGCACCTCGCGCACCAGCCTCTGGAAGGCGAGGACGTCGTCGGGAGAGACCACCCGCTCCGGCTCCGCCAGCCCGTCCCCCGTCGTGCGGTCGAGGATGGCGTCCAGCACCTCCTCGCCGGGCAGCGGCATGACGATCTTGATGAGGAAGCGGTCGAGCTGCGCCTCCGGCAACACGTACGTCCCCTCCAGCTCGATGGGGTTCTGCGTGGCCAGCACGAAGAAGGGTGAAGGGAGCGGCAGGCTCTTGCCGGCGGCCGTGACGGTGTGCTCCTGCATGGCCTCGAGCAGCGCCGACTGCGTCTTGGGGGTCGCGCGGTTGATCTCGTCGGCCAGGAGGAGCTGAGTGAAGATGGGGCCGGGCTGGAACTCGAGGCGCCCGCCGCCGAGCTCGTCGCGCACGAGCACCATTGTGCCCGTCACGTCGGCCGGCATGAGGTCGGGCGTGAACTGCACCCGCGCGAACCCGAGTCCCGCCGCCACCGACACGGTGCGCACCAGGAGCGTCTTGCCGAGGCCGGGCGCCCCCTCGAGCAGCACGTGGCCGCCCGCTACGAGGGCGATGAGGAGCTGGTCGACGACGTCGTCCTGGCCGAGGACGACCCGCCCGATCTCGCGCCTCAGGCGCTGCAGGCCCGCGAGGGCGCGCTCCAGCGCCGCCACGTCGCCCGCGGCGGGGGTGGTCGGCTCGGGGCGGTCGGCCGTGGCGAGGGGGTCGGTTCCGGTTCGGGTCACGATCTTCCATCCTTCCGCCTGACGCTCAGGCGCGGCAACAGGTCCGGGGCGTAACGCAGGGTGAGTTCGAGCAGCAGGAGCGCCAGCGCGGCGAGGGTGGCGGCGGGCCAGGCGGGCGCGCGGTGCCAGCGCCACGCGCTCACCGGCCCCACCGCGGCGAGGTCGGCCACCACCGCCCCGCCGGAGGCGCGCGCCACGGCCGTTAGCCGCGCCGGGTCCGCGCGGGAGCGGTCGAGCCGGGCGAGGTACGGGACGTGCAGGCGCGCCGCGGCGTCGCCCGCGCTTACGCGGTAGGTCCCGACCTGCGTCAGGTAAGCGGTCGCCAGGTAGGCGCCGGGCGCAACCTGCAGCGCGTCGAGCCGCCGCGTGGTGCCGTCCGGTAGCTCCAGTACGACGGCGCCGGAGCTCGCCTCGACGCGCAGCTCGTCGCCGTCGCGCGTCAGCCGCACGGCCGGCGCCGCCTCGACGGGGGCGGTCGCCAGCTGCCTGACGAGGTGCGCCCACATGCCGGCGTAGCCCCCCTCGGCGAGCCACGCCGCGGTCCAGGGCCCGGCCGCGTGCGCCGTGAACGCCACCACCTCGCCCGCCCCGTGACGCCAGCTTGCCAGCAGCGGCATGGTCTCCCCCTTCTCGTCGGTGACCGACAGGTGCAGCCGCGCGTCCGGCTTGAGCGAGGTCGGCACGTAGCCGGCCACCGGCGGCAGCTCGTCGGGCCAGGCGCGCAGGAAGGGCGCGCGCCGGTCCGCCCAGGCGGGCGCCGCGTCGGCCTCGGCGGTGAGCTCGCCCGACTGCAGGAGCACCTCGTGCGTCATGATCCGCGGCAGCGCCGCGAAATCGCGGCTGGCGTGGAAGGCGCCCCCACCCAGGCGCGCCACCTCGCGCAGCTGCTCGGCGTCGGCCTCGGGCCCGATGGCGATGGTAGAGACCGTGACGCCGCGCCCGCGCAGCGCCGCCAGGATCCCCGGGAAGTCGCCGGGCTGCGACAGCCCGTCGCTCATGACGATCACGTGAGCGGTGGCCGCTCCGGCGTCGGCGAGCTCGTCGTAGGCGGCCACCAGGGCCGGGTAGAGGTTGGTGCCGCCGCGCGGGTCCAGCTCGGTGATCGCGGCCCGGAAGGCCGCGTCGTCGGCGGCCGGCCCCAGCGGCACGAGGGTGCGGGCGGTCGAGTCGAACACGATGAGGGCGCTCCTCGCCCCCTCGGGTAGCAGCTCGTGGGCGCTGATGGCCGCGGCCTTGGCGATGTCGAGACGCACCTGGTCGCCCGCGTACTGCCGCATGCTGTTCGAGCGGTCGAGCACGAACGCGATGGCAAGCTCTGGCGCCTCGCGCGGCACGAGGCTCGAGGTCGGCGAGAGGCGCTCGAGGGGCGTCTCGTAGTAGCCGCCAGGGCCGAAGGCGTTCTCGCCGCCCAGCAGCAGGAGCGGCACGCCCAGGTCGCGGACGGCCGCCTCGAGCGCCACCTGCTGGCCGGTGCCCAGCGCCGCGGCGGGCACGTTCGCGAGGACGACGGCGCCGTGAGCGGCGAGCGCCGCCGGGTCGGCGGGCAGCGCGCTCGGTGGCGAGGCCGTGACGTCAAGACCCTGGGCGGCGAGCGCCCCGGCGAACAGGTCGGCCCAAACGCCTGCCTCGCTCACCAGCAGGACGCCCGGCGCCGAGCCCACCACTACGTCGACGCCCGCGCGGTCGTTGCGGGCCTCCTCGTCGCCCGGCAGGGTCACCGCCACGTCGTACCGGAACTCGCCCGCGGCCTCCTCGGTGACCTCGACGCTCACCCGGTTGCGGCCGGGCGCGAGGGCCACGGCGCGCTCGGCTACGAGCACGCCGTTCCTGAAGGTGGCGAGGGTGGCCGCCTTGAGGACGCCCGCCTCCGGCGGGGTCGCCTCCGGCGGGGTCGCCTCCGCCGGGGTCGCCTCCGACGGGGTCGTCACCGGCGCGGCCGTGGGCGCGCCCGCCAGGTAGACGTCGGCGTGCAGCGCGAAGCGGTCGCCCGCCAGC
>JACFNR010000055.1:12340-13671 GCA_019454765.1 Trueperaceae bacterium
GGGCGCGCCCGCCAGGTAGACGTCGGCGTGCAGCGCGAAGCGGTCGCCCGCCAGCACGGGCCCGGCGAGCGAGACGCGGCTCACGAGCGCGTCGAGGGGCTCGGCGCCACGCCGGGCCAGCGCGTCCAGCGGCACCCCGCGCGCGGCGGCCTGGGCGGCGACCGCCGCCACGTCGCCGCGCGTCTCGAGGCCGTCCGAGGCGACGACCAGCCGCCCGGGCGTGCCCGGCGGCACGAGCGCCAACGCCAGCTCGGTGGCGCCCGCCAGGTCGGCGGCAGCCAGGTCCGCGGCAGCCAGGTCGGCGGCAGCCAGGTCGGCGGCAGCCAGGTCCGCGGCGGCCAGGTCCGCGGCGGCAGCTTGCCCGGCCTCCGGGCCGAGCAGGACGAGCGCGGCGCCCCGCTCGGCGCGCGCCGCCACGGCCGCGGCGTCGTGAGGGGCGGCCACGACCACCAGCCTGCCCGCCCGGACCGGCAGGGGCAGGCGCACCGCGCCAAGCGCGAGCAGGACGAGCGCGAGGGCTGCGGCCCGGAGCGCCAGGCGGCCCCGCGCCCCTCGGCCGCTCCGCCACGCCAGGCGAGCCTCGACCAGCAGCACGAGGAGGAGGGCGGCGAGGAGCGCGGCGCGGGGGCCGAACCGCGGCGTCGCCCTCACGTCCCCCTGCACGGCGGGCTCGGGCAGCCTGGCGCCGACGGCGGAAACGGCCAGCGGCCTGATCGGCCCGCGCGCCATGCCGAGGCGGTAGAGGCCGGCCACCTCCGGCACGAAGTCGCCTGCCACCAGCCGCAACCCGGCGTGCTCCGCGGCGGCGAGCGGCACGGGCCTGCCGCGCGGGTCGGTGATCGTCACGGTGCCGGCGGGCAGGGCGCAGGCGACGCCCACGGCGCACGGCTCCTCCACGGCGACGCCGGCGCGCGGCTCCACGAGCAGGAGCAGGTCGCGCACGAGGAGGGGGAAGGCCGCGCTGTCGGCCAGCGCGCCGTCCTCGAGGTCGAAGCTGAGCCGCACCTCCGTGCCGGCCGCCGAGCGCCGCACTTGCAGCAGCGGCCCGTCGGCGCCGTCCAGCAAGACCTCCGCGCCCGGCAGGCGCTCGCCGCGCCACGCGGCGCCCAGCAGGGCCGGCCAGTCGACGCCCGCCGTGGGCGCCGACGCCGACCACGTCCCCGGGCGGGCCGCGGCCACGCGCTCGGGGGCGCCGGTGGGGGCGCCTCCTGGGGCGCCCTCGCCGGCCACGTGGGCGAAGCCGAGCCACCAGGTGCTCGTGCCCGGCGCCTCCGTCACGCTCACGCGGTCGAGGATCACGAGGTCGCGGGAACCCGCGTCGGCGGGCAGCG
>JACFNR010000056.1 GCA_019454765.1 Trueperaceae bacterium
CGCCTGAGGCGGCGCCGCTGCAGGTGACCAGGCTGCCGCGCGGGCGTCGCGGCCTCGACCCGGCGGCCGTGGCGGCCGGCGCGCGACGACCCGGTCCCGGGGCAACGGCTAGACTGAACCCCGCCCCCGGCGTGGTCGACGCCGCGGCGGCGGAGGCGCTCCTCAAGACGGGACGCGACGACCTGGTGCGGGGGATGATGTGGCATGAGATCCTGTCGGAACCCGTCGCCGCCAGGCGGCTCAGGAGGGCAAGATCACGACATCAATGACGCTGAAGTTGCGTAGTCCGGCGGAGGCGCTGTCGCTCTACGGGCAGAACGACGAGAACCTTAAGTTGATGCGGTCGCGGTTGCGGGCCAAGGTGGTGGCGCGCGGCGACGAGCTGCGGCTGAGCGGCGACCCGGCCGAGGTGGCCGAGGCGGAGCGGGCGTTCCGCCACCTGCTCAGCACCATCCGTCAAGGGGGCGAGGTGAGCCTGGCCGAGATCGCGTTCGGCGACCTGGACGACTCGTACGAGCCCGAGCTCGACGGCGGCGTCGACGGCGCCGTCGAGACGCTGGAGGGCGCGGGGCCGGGCGTGGGTGGCGCGCTGCCGGAGGCGCCCGCGGCGCGGCTGCCGGGCCGCACCCGGCCCAAGACGGCCGGGCAACGGCGCTACGTCAACGCCATCGCCAACAACCCCATCACGTTCGGGCTCGGACCCGCCGGGACGGGCAAGACCTACCTGGCCGTGGCCATGGCCGTCGAGAGCCTCGTCGCCAACCGCGTGAAGCGCATCGTCCTGACGCGGCCGGCGGTCGAGGCGGGCGAGCGGCTCGGGTTCCTGCCCGGCGACCTGCAGGCGAAGATCGACCCCTACCTTAGGCCCCTCTACGACGCGCTGCACGACATGCTGCCGGCCGACAAGGCCGAGCGCCTCCTCGAGCAGGGCACCATCGAGGTGGCGCCCTTGGCGTTCATGCGTGGCAGGACGCTGAACGACGCCTTCATCATCCTCGACGAGGCGCAGAACACCACGCCGGAGCAGATGAAGATGTTCCTCACGCGCATGGGGTTCAACAGCAAGGTCGTCGTGACAGGCGACACGACGCAGACGGACCTCCCGACCTCGATACAGAGTGGTCTGTCTACAGCGCTCGCCATCCTCCAGGGCATCGACGGCATCGTCTTCCAACACTTCACGAAGGCCGACGTCGTCCGTCACCCACTGGTGGCGCAGATCGTGCTGGCGTATGAGCGGCACGCCTAGGCGTCTGGCCGGGCCCTCGCGGGGCCGCTACTGGCTCCTGGCGCTCCTCACGGCCACCGCCTTCGGCCTGCTCCTCTATAGCGTCTACGGCACGCGTCAACGCACGCCGTTGCGGGTGGGCGAGGCCAGCCCACAGACGTTCGTCGCCCCCGTCGATACCCAGGTCGTCGACCCCATCGCCACCCAGCGCGAACGCCAGGCCGCGCGGGCGCAGATCGAACCCGTCTACACGAGCGACCTGCAGGTCACCACCCTGGTCCTGGCGGCGGTCACCGCCTCCGGGCTGCCCGCGCCGGTGGTCGACGCCGTCATCAGCCGTTACCAGGCGCCTCAAGGGGTGCGCGCGGCGGAACTGCAGGCGTTCATCGACGAGGTGACGGCCCTCGCCCCGCCCGACCGCCAGCGCGAGACGCGACTGGTGCTCGACCGGCGCCTGGCCGCCAACTCCGTCCCCAACGACCGCCTCACCCAGGTCGCCCGCGACGCGGCCGCGGCCGCCGTCCCGCCCGTCATGCAGTCGCTCGAATCGGGGCAGGTCCTCGTGCACGCCGGCCAACCGCTGACCGAGGACCAGCTGCGCGTCCTCGACCTCCTCGGCCTCTACAGCGCCCGCGCCGAGGCCGCCTCGCAGACGGCCTGGATCGTGGTCGGCGTCCTGCTGCTCACCATCATGCTCGTCGCCCCCCTCCTCGTGGCCCGCGCGCAGCTCGTGCGCGTGATGACGTTCCGCAAGGTGGCCTTCCTGATGGCGCTGACGCTCGGCACGCTGGGGCTACAGCGGCTGGCGCTCGACGTCTCCGCCAACTTCCTGTTCGCGCTCCTCGTGCCACTCGTGGTCGCCGCCCTCCTCGGCGCGCGCGTGGCCGTCCCGTGGGCCGCCTGGCTGGCCCTGGTCATGGGGCTCATGGTGCCCGCCGCCCCCCTGGCGGCCGTGGCGACCACGCTGATAGGCGGGTCGATCGCCGCGGCCATGGTCCGGAACTTCGCGAGCCGCCTCACCCTGCTGCTCGCCGGCGCCGTGGGCGGCCTAACCGCCGCGGTGGCGCTGGTGGCGCTCGTGCTGCTCGGCGGCGGCATGACGACGGGCGCACTGGCGGTCGGCGCCCTCCTCCTCGTGGGCGGCGGCGTGCTGGCGGGCGTGCTCGCGCTCGGGCTGCTGCCCATCGCCGAGGGCGGCTTCGGCTTCCTGACCGACTTCAGGCTCACCGAGCTCTCCAGCCCCAGCCAGCCGCTGCTGCAGCGGCTCATCACCGAGGCGCCCGGCACCTACCAGCACAGCCTCATCATCTCCAACCTGGTCGACCAGGCCACCAAGAACGTGGGCGGCAACGACCTGCTGGCGCGCGTCGGCGCCCTCTATCACGACGTCGGCAAGATCAAGCGCCCCGGCTTCTTCGTCGAGAACCAGTTCTCCGGCGACAACCCCCACGACCGCATCAGCCCCCACCTCTCCTACCTCATCATCACGAGCCACGTGCGCGACGGCCTCGAACTGCTCCACGAGCACCGCATGCCGGAAGAGCTCGAGCAGTTCGTGGCCGAACACCACGGCACCACGGTCCTCAGCTACTTCTACAAGCGGGCGCTCGACGAGGGGCAGGTGGAGGAGCTCAACTTCCGCTACCCGGGCCCGAAGCCGCGCTCGAAGGAGACCGGCATACTGATGCTGGCCGACGCGGTGGAGTCGGCGTCGCGGACCCTCACCGACCCCACCCCCACCAGCATCCGCTCCCTCGTCGACCGCCTCATCCAGCAGCGGCTCCAGGACGGCCAGCTCGACGAGACGCCCCTGACCTTCAAGGACCTGGAGGTGATCGCCGCCACCTTCCAGCGGATGCTCACGGCCATCCTCCACAGGCGCATCAACTACCCCAGCGCCGAGGAGGTCAAGAGCCTGCGGCGCGCGCGAAGCGGCAACGCCACGGAGACGGAGGGCGGCAAGGGTGGCAAGAGTAGAGGTCTTGGACGAGACCAGACGGTTCCCTCGAACTGACGACCTGCGGCGCGTGACGGAAGGGTTCCTCGTGGACGCCGGCCTGGTCGACCGTGAACTCACCCTCGTGCTGCTCGACGACGCGGCCATGGCGGCGCGCAACCTGGCCGACCGCGGGGTCGAGGGTCCCACCGACGTCCTCTCCTACCCCACCTTCGAGCCCGACGGCGCCTGGTTCCCCGAGGTGCCGCAACTGGGCGACGTCCTCGTGAGCATCGACACGGCCGAGCGTCAGGCGCGCGAGCACGGCCACTCCACCCTCGCCGAGGTGCTCGTGTTGACAGCCCACGGCGTCACTCACCTGACGGGGCTGGATCACGCCGACGCCGCCGCGTGGCGCCCGTTCCACGCCGCCCAGGAGCGCATCCTCGCGCTCGCCCGGGCCGCCGGGGTCGCGCCGTGAACGCCGCCAAGGTGACGCGCTCGTTCGCGTTCGCCGCGGCCGGGCTCCGACTGGCCTGGCGCGACCAGCCCAACTTCAGGGTGGAGGTCGGCCTCGCGGTGGGCGCGCTCGTGCTCTGCTGGTGGACGGGCGCCGACGTGGTGCCGGTGCTGGCCATGACCGGCCTCGTGCTCGCGCTCGAGCTCGTGAACAGCGCCGTGGAGGGCCTGGTCGACCTCGTGCACCCCGAGCGTCACGCCCTGGCGGCGGCCGTGAAGGACCTGGCGGCCGCCGCCGTGCTCGTGGCGGCGGCCGCGGCGCTGCTCGTCGGCCTAGTCGTCATCGGGCCGCCGCTCGTCGCCACGTTGACCGCTGCCATGGGAGGTGGCTGAGTGACCGACACCGCACGCGGACCCGCCGGCGTCCCCGCCGACCTGCTCGAGGCGGCCTGGGCCGCGCACGCCAACGCCTACGTGCCGTACTCCCGCTTCCCGGTCGGCGCGGCCCTTAGGACGACCGCCGGCCACGTCTTCGCCGGTGCCAACGTCGAGAACGCCAGCTTCGGCCTCACGCGCTGCGCGGAGCAGTCGGCGGTGCAGGCGATGGTCAGCGCCGGGGAGCGGGAGTTCACGGAGCTGGTGGTCGTCTCGTCCTCGCCGGAGCCGGCCACGCCCTGCGGCGCCTGCCGGCAGGTGCTTTACGAGTTCGCGCCCGAGGCGAGCGTCTACCTCGTCAGCGAGGCCGGCGGGCTGGTGCGCACGAGCGTCGCGGCGCTCCTGCCCTCCGGCTTCCGTCTGTGACGCGCGCAGCGGCGCGCCACGGCCGCGCGGCGATGGGCATTCTCACACATGCCTGGGTATACTCCGCCGTGATGTCTCGACGCCTACTCGCCACGGCCGCGCTGGCAGCGGCCCTCACGCTGCTACAGGCCCCCGCGGCTGCCCAGTCCACCGGGGCGGTGACCCGCCTGGTGGTCCTGCCGTTCGACACCGACGCGGCCGTGTCGCCGTACCAGCTCGGGCTACCGACCGCGCTGCAGCACGCCCTCAACCAGCTTGCCGGCGTCTACGTCCCGCCGGTCGGCGACGCCGCCCTCGTGGCCAACAAGGCCGCGGCGGCGCAGGTCGACGTGCCCGCCACCGTCGGGCGGCTCTTCGACGCCAACGCCGTCGTCACCGGCCGCGTGGGGACCGGCGGCGGCGGCGTGACCGCCACCATCAACGTCGCCATCGGCGGCGCGGTCAAGCCGCTCACGGTGCAGGGCGCCACCCCCGCGGAACTGACCGCCGCGGCCGCGGACGCGGTCGCCCGGACCGTGCTGCCGGACGTGGGCGCGGATGCCCTGGCGCTCGTCGCCGCCGCCGCCGCGGGAACGCCCTCCGTGGCGAGCCTCCAGCCCACCGGCCTGGCCGCCTCCGGCCTGCCCGGCGCCCGCCCCGCCGACCTGCAGACTGCCACCGACCTCGACCCCGGTTCCGGCTGGGTGCGGGTCGAGTACGCGCGCGTGCTGGCGCTCGCCGGCGACCTGGCCGGCGCCGCCGCGGCGGCCGCCGACGCCGTGCAGCTGGCGCCCGACGACGCGGAGGTCCAGGCGACCGCCGGGATCGTGTTCGACGCGGCCGACGACCAGGCCCGCGCCGGCGCCGCCTTCGCCGCCGCGCTCGCTGTCAACCCGGCTCACGCCGTGGCCCTGGCGGGCCGCGCGGGGGTCGAGGCGGCGGCGAACGAGCCCGCTCACGACCCGACCACCGACCTGCAGGCGGCCATCGCCGCCTACCCCCGCTTCGTCGACGCCTACGTGAGGCTGGCGGACCGCCAGTCGGACTCGCAGCGGGCCCTCCAGACCTTGCGGCGGGCGGAGAGCTACGCGCCGGAGTCGGTGCTCCTGCGCCGCTCCGTCATGCAGCTCCTCATAGACGGCGGTGCCCCCGGCGACGCGCTCGCCTACCTCCAGCAGGCGGTGGCCGAACCGCTCGCCCGCTCGGCCGGGCTCTACTCCCTCGCGCGACTCCTCCCCTCCGCCTACGCCACCCAGGCGCTGGCCCTGGTAGCGGACGCGCGAGCGCTCTACCCGGACAGCACCGACCTCGTCGTGGCCCAGGCCGACATCCTCTTGCAGAGCGGCAGGGCCGAGGAGGCCGAAGCGCTCCTCGGGCCCCTGTACACCCAGCACCAAGGCGACGTCGGCATCGGCAACCTCTTGGCCGTCGCGCAGGCGCGCCGCGGCGACCTCGAGGGCGCCAGGCGCACCTTCGAGGCGCTCCGCGGGGAGGGCGCCGATGTCGACCGCAGCCTGGCCGAGCTCTACCTCGCGGCCGGCCGCGCCGGCGGCGCGCTCGAACTACTGGCGCCCATGGCGGACGCCCGGCCCGACGACGCCGAGCTGCAGGCCCTCTACGGCACGGCGCTCGTGCGCGTCGGACGCCTCGGCGAAGGGCGGCAGGCCCTCGAGCGGGCCCTCGAGCTGCAGAGCGACCAGCCGCTCGCCAAGCGCAGCCTCGAGCTACTGGCGGAGCAGCAGCAGCTGACCGGCGGGGCCGACGTCACCTTCGACGAGGAGGCGGGCGTCGCGTTCCAGCAAGGGCTCTACGCCCTCGACGTCAGGGACTACGCGGCGGCCGCGGGCGCGTTCGAACGCTCCCTCGCCTCCCAGAAGACGGGCCTGGCGGCCTTCTACCTCGGTTACGCCCGCCAGTTCGTGGGCGACACGCGCGGCGCCATCGAGAGCTACGAGGCGGCCCTCACGACCTACCCGGACTCCGACATCGTCCTGAACAACATGGGTTACGCCCAGATCGAGCTGGGCCGCTTCGACAAGGCGCTCGACTACCTGCGGCGGGCGGTGGCCGGCAACCCGGAGAACGCCCAGGCCCACCTGAACCTCGGCATCGTCTACTACGCCATCCAGCGTTACGACGACTCGATCGCGGAGTTCACGGAGGCCGGGCGCCTCGACCCCAGCCTGCAGGCGATGACTGACGGGCTCATCAGCGACGTGCGCGCCCGCATGGGCCAGTGAGGCGACTAGCGCCCGCGGCCTGACCGGCCCGCCGCCGCGCAGCCGACCGGCGCCCCGCGCGGCGCCCCGCGCCGCGCGCGCTAGCATGGGACGCATGACGATAAGGAACGCCGTCAAGGCGCTCGCCCCGTACCGCTTCACGCCCCACGCGGAGCCGGTCAAGCTCGACCAGAACGAGAGCCCCGACGACGTCCCGGCCACGCTGAAGGCCCGCGTCGTGAAGCGCCTGGCGGACGGCGCCTGGAACCGCTACCCCGACCTCACCCCCACCCGGCTGGAGGCGCGCCTCGCCGAGCACGCCGGCTGGGACCCGGACGGCGTCGTGGTGGGCAACGGCTCCAACACGCTCATCCAGGCGCTCACCGTCGTGGCCGCGCTGGGACGACGCGTCGTCACCGTCGCCCCGACCTTCGCCGTCTACGCCACGCAGGCGCGCCTGCTGGACGCCGAGTTGGTGGAGGTGCCGCTCGGCCCCCGCTTCGCCCTGCCCGTCGAGGCGCTGCGCGCCGTCCTGGCGGAGGGCGACGGCGCCTTCTTCCTCGCCAACCCGGCTGCGCCCACGGGCAACCTGTTCGGAGCTCACGAGGTGGCCCCGCTCCTCGAGGCCGCCGCGAGCGGCACGCTGGCCGTCCTCGACGAGGCCTACGCGGAGTTCGCCGGCGGCCACCTGACGGAGCTCGTGGCGCGCCACCCTCACGCCGTGAGCCTGCGGACGTTCAGCAAGGCGCTGGGGCTGGCGGGGGCGCGGGTGGGGTACGCCCTCGCTCACCCCGAGGTGGCGCGCGAGCTGCGCAAGGCCCTCCTGCCGTTCAGCCTCGACCTCTGGCAACTCACCGTGGCCGAGGTGCTCCTGGACGAGCCGGCGCTGGTCACCGAGCGCGTGGCGCACGTCGCGCGGGAGCGTGCCAGGCTGACGGAGCGGCTCGCCGCGCTCCCGGGACTCGAGCCCTTCCCGTCGCGGACGAACTTCGTGCTCTTCCGCGCCCCCGACCCGGCGGCGCTGCACGCCGCGCTGCTGCGCGCCGGCGTGGTGGTCAGGCGCCAGGATCACCTGCCCGGAGCGGCCGGCTGCCTGCGGGTCTCCGTGGGCACCGCCGCAGAGAACGACACCTTCCTGGCCGCCTGCCGCTCCGCCCTGGAGGCCGGGGCGGACGCCGCCGCGCCCAGCACCGGAGGACCCCGATGAGCCGCACCGCCGACGTGACCCGCGAGACCACCGAGACGAGCATCAGGCTGAGCCTGGACCTCGACTCCCGGCCCGACGCCGAGAGCGGCGCGACCACGGGCCACGGCTTCCTGGACCACCTGCTCGCCATGCTCGTGCGTCACGGCCGTCTGCGGCTCGCCGTCGAGGCGCGCGGCGACCTCCACGTCGACGTGCACCACCTGGCGGAGGACTGCGGCATCGTGCTCGGGCAGGCCGTGGCGCAGGCGCTCGGCGACCGGCGCGGCGTGGAGCGGTACGGCAGCGCCTTCGTCCCCATGGACGAGACGCTGGCGCACGTCGTCCTCGACCTGTCGGGGAGGCCGCACCTCACGTTCGAGCCCGGCGGTCTCGTTGGCGACGCCGGAGGCTTCAACGCCTACCACCTGCGCGAGTTCCTGCGCGGCTTCGCCAACCACGCGGGCGCCACCATCCACGTCCGCCTCCTCCAGGCCGACGAGACGCATCACGCCTGCGAGGCCGTCATGAAGGCGTTCGCGCGGGCCCTGCGCGACGCGGCCCGGCTGACCCACGACGAGCTGCCCTCCACCAAGGGGCTCCTGTGACGACGGTGGTCATCGACTACGGCGCCGGCAACCTGCGCAGCATCGAGCGCGCCCTCGCCGTCGCCGGGCTCGCGCCGCGCGTCGTGGCCGACCCCGCCGCCGTCGGCTCCTGTGATCTGCTCGTCCTACCCGGCCAGGGTCACTTCGGTCAGGTCGCGCGCGCCTTCCGCACGTCGGGCTTCGAGAAGTTGGTGCGCGCCCACGTCGCGGCCGGCCGGCCGTTCCTCGGCATCTGCGTGGGGCTGCAGCTACTGCTCGACGGTTCCGACGAGGCGCCGGGCGAGCCGGGCCTCGGCCTCGTCGCCGGGTGGGTGCGGCGCTTCCCTGCCGGCGCGGCGACCGTGCCGCAGATGGGTTGGAACCAGTTGACGCCGAGGGGCGATTCGCCCCTCCTGCGCGGCGTGGCACCCGGCTCCCACGTCTACTTCGCCAACTCCTACTACGCCGACGTGGTCGCACCGACCGCCCTCGCCGGCGCCACGACGACCTACGCGGGCGTCGAGTTCATGTCGGCCTTCTCCGCCGGCAACCTGCACGCCACCCAGTTCCACCCCGAGAAGAGCCAGGCGGTCGGGCTCCGCATCCTCGGCAACCTCGGGAGTTCCGTGCGGCGAGCGGCGGCGTGACGAGGCGGCTCTTGCCGCTCATGGCGCTCGTCGCCCTGACGCCCGCCCACTGGGCGGCGGCCGAGGCGTGGGCGGTGCAGACCGTCGCGCTGCGCGACTACCGCGAGGCGCAACTCGTGGTCGAGGACCTGCGGCAACGCTCCTTCGACGCCTACACCGAGTTCGCCATGCAAGACGGCCTGCAGTTCGTGCGGGTGCGGTTGGGCTGCTTCACCGACCGGGCCGCGGCCGAGGCCATGGCGGCGGCCCTGGCTCCGCGCGTGGTCCGGGAGGCCGCCGTCGTGGAGTTCACGCCGGGCGCGCTGGTGCACGCGTGCACCTCGAGCGTGGTGGGGTTCCGCAAGCCGGCGGAGTGGGGACCCGTCAACGACCCGGGCGCCGTGCCCGCCTTCGCCGTCAAGGTGGCCGGGCGCGACGCCCGCGTCGTGCACGACGGCACGCGCTGGCGGGTGATCCAGGGCGTTGGCCCCATCCCGCCGCTCGCGGGTCCGAGCACCGCGCGCTTCGAGGAGGTGGTGCAAGGCGGCGTCCACTTCGTGGCGCAGAGGGTAGGCGACGCCCGCTACGTGATCTGTCCGGGCCGCCTCCTCACCCACGTGGGTAACGTGGCCATCGTGGAACAGGGCGACCTGCTGGTGGCCTGCGAGTTCGCGGAGGAGACGCCGTGACGACCCCCCGGACGGGCGCGGCGCCCGCTCGAGGCGGCACCACCGCCGACGCCATGCCGCTGGTCATCCTCACGGGCCTCAGCGGCGCCGGCAAGACGACCGCGCTGCACGCGCTCGAGGACATCGGCTTCTACACCGTCGACAACCTGCCGCCCGCCCTGTGGCCCCAGTTCGTGGCGAGCGTCGCCGGCGAGTGGAAGGGCATCTGCATCAGCATCGACATCAGGGCCCGCGCCTACCTTGGCGACGCGCCGGAGGCGCTGAGGCAGTTGCAGGCGCAGGGTCGCGCGCCGCGTCTCCTCTTCCTCGACGCCTCCGACGAGGTGCTCGTGAAGCGCTACAACTTCACGCGCCGCGCCCATCCCGTGTCCACCGGCACGCTCACCGCCGACCTGGCGGCCGAGCGCCAGGCGCTCGGGGCGCTGCGCGCGCTCGCCGACGACGTCATCGACACCACCTCGACCAGCGCCAGGGCGCTCACGCAGCTACTGTGGGACCGCTTCTCCGGCGGTGCCGGTCCGCTACTGAGGCTCCTCTCCTTCGGGTTCAAGCGCGGCATCCCGACGGACGTGGACGTGGTCCTCGACGTGCGCGGCATGCCCAACCCCTACTACTCGGAGGCGTTGCGGCCCCTGCCAGGCACGGACGCCGAGGTCCAGCGCTACGTCTTCACGCCGGAGGCGCTCGAGCTCTACCACCAGATCCGGGTGCTCGTCAGGTCGCTCGCCTTCCTCGCCGAGAGCACGGGTCGCAGCAACTACGCCGTCGCCGTCGGCTGCACCGGCGGTCAGCACCGCTCGGTCGCCGTGGTGGAGCGCCTCAGCCACGACCTGGCGGGCGCCTACCGCACCCAGGCGCAGCACCGCGACCTGGCGGCCGCGCTGGCCGAACACCGTCCCGAGGGGGAGCGGGCGCGGTGAACGGCAACTGGGACGGCCTCAAGCGGATTCGACTGTGGCTGGCGCCCGGCATGGGGGTCAAGCGGCACCTGCTGCTCGCCATCAGCGGCGGCATCCTCCTCGTCCTCGGCGCCGTCGGTTGGGGCCTATGGGCCTTCGACGCCGACAGGGCGCAACTGGCAGGGCCCATCGAGAGCGCCCTGCGCTCGGGCCCCTGGAGCCGGTTCGGCGGCTGGGCGACCACCGGCGTGGCGCTGCTCGGGCTCGGGCTGGTGGTGGTGGCGGTCGGGCGCCTCAACCGCTCGCTCCTGTCGAACTGGCTGCCGCACCCTGACGACGCCGTGCGGCTGCTCCACCGCAAGGTCGCGCTTGCGAAGGGGCCGCGGGTGGTGGGCATCGGCGGCGGCAGCGGCCTCTCGAACCTCCTGCGCGGCCTGCGCAAGCACACCTCCAACCTGACCGCGGTGGTGGCGGTGAGCGACGACGGTGGCAGCTCCGGGCGGTTGCGGCAGGCCTTCGACATGCCCGCCCCCGGCGACCTCACCGACTGCCTTGCCGCCCTCTCCGACAACGAGTCCGAGCTGGCCCGGCTCCTCCAGTACCGCTTCGCGCGGGGGCGGGAGCTCGACGGCCACACCTTCGGTAACCTGCTGATAACCACGGTCACGGAGGTCGAGGGCGACTTCGGCAACGCGCTCAGGCTAATGAACCGCCTGCTCGCCCTCTCCGGCAGCGTCTACCCCGCCACGGCGGAGCCGGTGACCCTGCTGGTCGAGAAGGAGAGCGGCGAGCTCGTGCGCGGCGAGACCAGCCTCCGCGCCGTGCCGGGGGCCGTGCGGGCCCTCGCGACGGAGCCGGCGGAACCGCGCGGCCTGCCCGAGGTGGAGCGCGCCGTGCTCGCCGCCGACCTCATCGTGCTGGGCCCCGGCAGCCTGTTCTCGAGCACCATCCCGCCGCTGCTCGTGCCGTCGGTCCTCGCCGCCGTGAACAGGAGCGCCGCGCGGCTCGTCTACGTCTGCAACATCATGACGGAGGCCGGCGAGACGGACGGCTTCGACGCCTTCGATCACGTGGCGGCGCTCGAGCGCCACGGCGTGCGTCCGCCGGACATCGTCCTCCTCAACTCGGCGCCCGTCGACAGGGCGCGGGTGGAGAGCTATAGGGGCGAGGCGGCGGAGGTCGTGGCGCCGGCCGCCGCGCGCTTCGCCGCGGCCGGCATGGTCACGCTCGAGCTGCCGCTCCTGGGTGGCGGGCCGGTGGCGCAACACGACAGCGACAAGCTCGCGGCCGTGTTGGCCGACATCGCGGTGGCGAGCGCGCGCTCGACCTCGAACGAGGCGCGGGCGCACGCCCGGCCGGGAGCCGCGGCGTGACCCTGCCCGTCGTCCTTGCGCTTGTCGCGCTCAGCCTGACCGACCCCAGCGGCGACGCCTTCGGCGACGGCGGCCTCACGCCCCCCACGGCCCCCGTCTACGCCGACGCCGCCGTCTTCGACCTCCAGAGCGTGACGCTCGACGCCGCCGCGGGCGGCACCCGCCTGGCCGTGACCCTCGGTTCGCTCGGCCAGGTGGGGACCGGAGGCGTCGCGGACGGTGCGGAACCGGGGACCGCGCCGGACCCGGCCGCAGCCCCCGCCGGCGCGGCCTACGAACCCGAGCTCCCCCTCGATGGGTTCCTGCCGAGCATCGTCGACGTCTACCTCGGCGAGGTTGCCGGCGGACCGGACCGGACGCTGCCCGGCCCCGACCTGCTCTTCCCACAGGGCACGGGCTGGCAGTACGCCGTGCGCCTGACGAGCGACGGCGCCTTCTACGTCGACCAGGCAGCGGTGGAACCGCAGTCTCAGGCCGCGGAGCCGGCCGTTCCGGCCGCGCAGGAGACGACCCAGCCGGCGGACGCGGGGGCGACGACTCGGCCGGCCGACGGACCGGAGACAGGCCAACCGGCGGCCGCGCCGACGACGACCGAACCCAAGGGCGCACCCGACCTGGACGCGCTGCCGCGCCACCCGCTCGAGGTGTTGCGCGTCGGCAACACCCTCGTCGTCTACCTGCCGTTCGAGCTCCCTGAGGACGTGGCCGTGCAGACCCTAGTGGGAGTGTACGACCCGTTCTCGAGGAGCGGCTGGCGGCCCCTGGCGCCGGCGCCGTCGCCGTGGGCGTTCTCGGGTCCCGGCACCCAGGTCGGTCCCGTCGTCGACCTGCTCGCTCGCGACGCGGCGGCACAGAGGGTGGCGTTGCAGGAGGGCGTGTTGCCCCGGCGCGCGCCGACGCCCCCCGTGTGGGCCGTGCCGTGGCTCTGGCTCGTGGCAGGGGGCCTGGCGATCGCCTTGCTGGGCCTCGTGTTAAGGGCGCGCGTGCCGCGCGCCCGGGCGGCGGTCGGCGACGGCGCCTCCACGGCCGGCCGTCCCGGCGAGGCGGGCGAGCCGCGACCCGGGGAGGCAACCGACGACGACGCCGACCCCGCCGCGACCGCTCCCGCAGGCCGGGACGCCCCCGCGGTC
Source organism: Trueperaceae bacterium (assembly GCA_019454765.1). Taxonomy (NCBI): domain Bacteria; kingdom Thermotogati; phylum Deinococcota; class Deinococci; order Trueperales; family Trueperaceae; species Trueperaceae bacterium. The sequence goes on from JACFNR010000056.1 coordinate 13,110, forward strand.
GCGCCCGCTGCCGAGGCCCCCCGCGAAGCCGCACACGCCCCGGGCGACGAGGCGGGGCGCCATGAGGATGACCTCGACGACGAGCTCATCGACCCGCGCGCCTCCGCCGCCGACGTGTTGGCGCGCGAGGTCGCCGTCGCCGAGGCGGCCGGCGCCGAGGACCAGGACCTGCTCATCGACGGGCACGACGAGTTCCTGCTCGACACGGGCGAGAGGGAGGCGGCGGCGGCCGCGATGGCCGCGCAGCCGGAACTCGACCTGGAGGAGGGCGCGGCGCGCTTCGCCTCGGCGTTCGACGACTACCTGCTCGACCTCGACGACCCGCAGTCGGTCGACGTCTTCCTCGGCGAGTTCGACGACGAGGAGAGCTTCTGGCACCCGCGGGCCCGCAAGTCGCAGGTGCGGCCCCCCGCCGCCGCCACCACCACCGAGGGCGGAGAGGCCGCGGCCGATGCCGCGGCCGACGGCGGCGGTGGGACCGGCATCCAGGTGACAAGCGACGTCGCGAGTGA
>JACFNR010000057.1:0-3686 GCA_019454765.1 Trueperaceae bacterium
GACGGGTGCCACCGGTGGGGGCTCGGCCGTCGCCGGAACGCCTGCGGCCCCCGACCGCGAATCCGCCTCCGCAGGTGACGCCGCGGGTGAAGCCGCGGGTGACGCCGCGGCCGAGCCGGGCGCCGACGAGGGTCCCGGCGACGAGGCGGCCGGTGGCGCGGGCACCTCCGCCGGCGCCGCGGGCGACGGCGAGACGGACCAACCCGGGCGGTCCGCGGCCCAGCCGGGCGAGCGCGCCGTCGACGCGGGGACGCCGGGCGAGGTGGGAGGGCCGGAGGGTTCGGCCGCCGGCCTGGGCACGACCGGATCGGCGAGGGGCGAGGGCGCGGCCGCCGCCTCCGCCTCAGGGGGCGAGGACGACGCCGTAACGCCAGGGAGCGCCGGCGCGGGCGGAGCGGCCCTCGCCGACGACGCGTCCGCCACCGGATCGGTGGGGACCGGCGCGGTGCAACTCCTACCGGGCGTCATCCGTGGCGGACCGACGACGCCCGCGGGCAGCGTTCGCCTTCCGGGCGACGATCAGGTCGAGCTGCCGCCCGGCACCCCGCTGGCGCCATACCGGACGGCCGCGGAGGAGGCGTTGGGCGAGGGCGACCTACCGGCCGCCTACCAGGAGATCATCCGCCGCTACTTCCGATGAGCAGGCTGTTCGTCAGGTAGGGCAGCTCCGCGGCCAAGGCGGCCGCCAGCTCCGGCACGGCCTGATCGCGGAGCGCCAGCACGGTGGGGTCGGCCTGCTCGGCGACGAGGGCGTCACGCGTCGACTCCACACGTGAACCCTGCAGGGTGCGGCTCCGCAGGACCTGGACCACTGCGTCCGTGCGCGGGTCGACGACCTGAGCCTCGAGCGCAAGCGAGACGTCTATGCGCCGCGAGCGCCCGTCTTGCGATTCGGTCACCCGCCGCTCCATGACGGGTACGCCCACCATGACGGCCAGGTCCGCGCCCTGCGAGCGGGCGATCCGAGCGGCGCTGGGAGCGGCGCGACTATGGAACAGGTCGTTGTGGGTCTCGAGGAACCGCATCGTGAACTGCGAGACGAAGGTGAAGTGCGACCCCGGTTCGCGTTCGAGGATCGCCTGCACCCCCTCGGCGGTGCCCTCCAGTCGGGACTGGGCGGGGGCGTTCATCACGGCGACCAGGACGGTGCCGCTGGGGGCGCTCGCCGGCGCGCACGCCACGAGCAGCGCGCCGAGCAGGAGCGACGAGAGTAGGAGCTTGCCGCGCGACGTCTTCATGCCCCCATGCTCGCATCCCGGAGGCCGTCACGCGGTGAGGTGGTGCTTAACCGGCTCCTCAGACGTCAACCTCCAGGCTCGCGGCGCCGTTGGTTGCCTCCCGCAACGCGGCACTTAGCGCGGCGAGCGCCTCCTCCGGCACGGACAGCCTCACGACGAGGCCGCCGGCGTCGAAGGTGGGGGCGGACAGGTCGAACGGGGCCGTCTTCTGGGCGGCGTCGGCCAGCAGGCGCAGCACGGTGTCGGTGTGGGCGAAGGGCGCCCTGACCGTGACGCCGGCGACGTCGACGACGTCTCTCACCCCCGCCGCATCGAGGGCCTTGGCGAGCGTGCCGGAGTAGGCCCTGACCAGGCCGCCAGCGCCGAGCTTCCTGCCGCCGAAGTAGCGCACCACCACGGCGGACACGTGATCGAGGTCGCGCTTGAGGATGACCTCCAACATCGGGCGGCCGGCGGTGCCGCCGGGCTCGCCGTCGTCGGAGAAGCGCTGCGCCGGCCCCACCCGGTGGGCCCAACAGTGGTGCGTCGCGGCCGGGTGGGCCGCCCTCACCCCGGCGAGGTGGATGGCGGCCGCCTCGACGTCCTCCACCTCGACCACGTAGCCGATGAAGCGCGAACCCGAGACCACCTCCTCGTGCGAGGCAGCGGCACGTACCGTGCGGTGAGCCACGGCGCGAGCGTACCGCGCCGTACGCGCGGAAGGTCGCCCGTGGTAGGCTCCCGTCCATGAAAGTGGGTACGGTGCCCGGGAACGGCCAGCGCGGCCGTCACGCGCTGCGCGTCCGCCGATGTTGCCCGGACGCCGGTCGTTGAGGGACCGCCGGCCGTGAGGCGGCGCGGTCGCCGGGCACGGCGCGACCGGTGCACCCTCCCCCAGGCATAGGGCCGTTGGCCTGCCGCCAGCCACACCGTTCCGATCACGCGGGGTCGCCCTCGCCGCCTAACTCGGAGGAGCAGATGCCGCTCGAGTTCTACAACACCCTGTCGCGCGCGAAGGAGCCGTTCACGCCGGTCGTGCCGGGCCACGTCGGCATCTACATGTGCGGACCGACGGTCTACTCGGAACCGCACCTGGGGCACGCGCGCGGACCGGTGGTCTTCGACGTGCTGCGCAACTGGCTGGAGCACGAGGGCTACCTCGTGAGGTTCGTGGCGAACGTCACGGACGTCGGTCACCTGGTCGACGACGCCGACGACGGCGAGGACAAGCTCGCGCGGCGCGCTCAGCTCGAGCGGCTGGAGCCGATGGAGGTGGCGGAGAAGTACTTCTGGGCGTACTTCGACGCCATGGCCGCGCTTGGGGTGCGCCGGCCGAGCATCGTGCCGCGCGCCTCGGGGCACATCATCGAGCAGCAGGCCATGACGGCCGAGCTCGTCGACCGGGGCAAGGCCTACGTGCGGGACGGCAACGTCTACTTCGACGTCTCGGCCTGGCCGGAGTACGGGGAGCTCTCGGGGCGCGACCCGGCCGAGCAGTTGGAGGGGACGCGGGTCGAGGTGCGCTCGGAGAAGGACGACCCGCGTGACTTCGCCCTGTGGAAGCGCGCGGAGGGGGGCCACATCATGCGCTGGCCCAGCCCCTGGGGGGACGGCTTCCCGGGTTGGCACATCGAGTGCTCGGTCATGAGCACCAAGTACCTGGGCGACGAGTTCGACATCCACGGTGGCGGCCTCGACCTGGTCTTCCCGCATCACGAGGCGGAGCTCGCGCAGGCGCGCGCGGCGGGCAAGGGGTTCGCGCGTTACTGGCTCCACTGGAACATGATCACGCTGCAGGGCGAGAAGATGGCGAAGTCGAAGGGGCACTTCGTGACCCTCGGCGAACTCTTCGCGGAGCACGACCCGCTGGTCGTCCGCTTCCACCTGCTCCGCTCGCACTACCGGAGCGTGTCGGACTTCAGCGCCGACGGCCTCGCCTCGTCGGCGGCCGGCCTCGACCGCCTCAGGGACACGTACCTGGCGCTGTCGTCCGGGCTGGAGGCGGGGGCGGCGGACGACGCGCCGTTCGTGGAGTACAGGGCCCGCTTCGCGGCGGCCATGAACGACGACCTGAACACGCCGCAGGCGATAGCCGTCCTGTTCGACGCGGCGCGCGAGATGAACCGCGAGCTGGAGGCGGGCGCCGGCGCCGCGTACCGCCGTGGTGCCGTCGCCTTCCTGGACGAGCACCTGACCGGCGTCCTCGGGGTCCCGGCGGGACGTGGCGTGATGGACGCGGCGCCCGAGCTCCTGCGCGGGCTGGTGGCGCTGCTGCTCGAGGAGCGGCAGCGTGCCCGCGACGGCCGCGACTTCGCGCGCGCCGACCTGCTCAGGGACCGGCTGGGTGCGCTTGGCGTGAGCGTGGAGGACACGGCGGAGGGTAGTCGCTGGAAGCTGACGCGCGGCTGAGACCCCGTCGGCCGGGGTGAGGGCCTAGCCCTGCCCGGCCGCCGCCAAGTTGCCGCCGGC
>JACFNR010000057.1:3786-6188 GCA_019454765.1 Trueperaceae bacterium
CGAGGGCGGTGGCGGAGGCTCGCGCCAGCGGCCTCGCCGTCCACTGCTGGGAGGACGCGGGCTACCCTGCCCCGCTCAGGAGCGAGGGGGTCTACTCCGCCCCCGTGCTCTTCGTTGCCGGTCGGTTGCCGGCGCAGCTGACCGCCGAGGGGCCACCCACGGCGTGCGCCATCGTCGGCACCCGCCGCGCCTCCTCCTACGCTCTGCAGTTCGCCCGCGACGTCGCCCGCGCCGCGGCCGCGCGCGGCGTGACCGTGGTGTCGGGGCTGGCCCTCGGTGTCGACGCCGCCGCTCACGAGGGCGCCCTGGAGGCGGGCGCGGGGGGCGGTGGCACCGTGGCCGTGCTGGGCGGCGGCCACGCCCGCCTCCACCCCGCCGCCAACCGCGGGCTCGCGGAGCGGATACTCCGCGCGGGTGGCGCGATCCTCTCCGAGTGGCCGCCCACCACCAACCCGCAGCCTTACCACTTCCTGCGCCGCAACCGCGTCGTGGTGGCCCTCTCTCGCGTCGTGGCCGTGGTGGAGGCGGGCGTGCCGTCCGGTGCGCTGAATAGCGCCACGCACGCCGCCGAGCTCGACAGGCAGGTCTTCAGCATGCCCACGCGGCCGGACGACGTCAGGAACCGCGGCGGCCTGCAGCTCCTGCGCGAGGGAGCGGCCGCGCTGGTGGACGCGTCGGACATCCTCGCGCACTTCGCGCTGCCCCTCGAGGCGCCGGCGTCCCCGCCCGACGCCGTGGGAGCGCAGGCCGCGCCGAACGCCGTGACAACCGCCCTCCTGCGCGCGCTGGGCCAGGGCGGCGGCGCCTCGCTCGACCAGCTCCTGCACCGCACCGGCGCTGCCCCGCCCGACCTGCTGGCCGCGCTCGGCCTGCTCGAGCTCGAGGGCGTCGTCGCCCGTACGCTCGACGGTCGCTACCGCCGCCGCGGCTGACCTCCGGCGCGACACTCGACTCGGCCCGGCGAGCGCGGCCCCTCGGGGCGTCGGGACGATACGTCCATGGACAGCCGGAGGCGGGCTGGATATCCTGGCGACACGGCGCGTTGGCCCGCCCACGAGGGCGCGGCCCAACTGGGGGGATCGGTTCCCTTCGCGGAGCGCTCCGGCCGTGAGGCCGAAAGGAGTGGTTAGTGAAGAAGTACCTGATGGTGCTGGTCGCGCTACTGGCGTTGGTCGCCGGGAGCGCCAACGCCCAGACGCTCAAGGTGTGGACCACCTGGCAGGATCAGACCCTCGATTGGCTAAGGTCGGAGGCGGCTAGCTTCACCGCGGCGTTCGGGGTCGACGTCGAGATCGTGCGCCTCGACGTGAACGAGCTGAAACAACAGGCGCTGCTGGCCGCCCCGCAGGGCGAGGCGGGCGACGTCTTCACGGGCGTGCCCCACGACCAGATCGGCGAGATGGCCGTCGGCGGCATCCTCCTCGACATGAGCAGCTACGCCACGAGCGCCTACCTCGCCGACCTCAGCGAGCAGGCCCGCCTCGGTTACTCGTACGCCGGCAAGCTCTTCGGCCTGCCCATGTACGTCGAGGGTCCGGCGCTCATCGTGAACGACGACCTCGTGAGCAGCCTCCCCGCCACGTACGAGGAGACCATGGCGCTGGCCCAGGAGCTCACGACGGCCGACACGTTCGGCTTCATGTTCGACATCGCCAACTTCTACTTCAGCTACGGGTGGCTCCATACCTACGGCGGTTACGTCTTCGGGCGCGACGCCGCCGGCGCGCTGAACCCGGCCGACATCGGGCTCGCCAACGAGGGCGCAGTAGCGGGCGGCGAGGCCCTCAAGGCCCTCCGCTTCGACCTCGGCCTCATCCCCTCGGGCACGAACTACGACGTGGCGAACGGCCTGTTCGTCGACGGCGCCCTTGGCATGATCTACACGGGTCCGTGGGCGATCAGCCAGTACCAGGACGCGGGGCTCAACGTGAGCGTCCACCCCGTGCCCCCGCTGGCCGACGGCACGCCGTTCTCGGGCTTCATGGGCGTGCAGGGCGCGCTCGTGAACTCGTTCACGAACCTGAAGGTGGAGGCCGCCAACTTCGCGAAGTGGCTCTCGCGCAAGGACGCGCAGATCTCGATGGCGCGCCTCTCCGGTCGCATCCCGGCGTCGCTGTCGGCGCTCGAGGCCGTGCAGTCCGACCCGATCATCGCCGGCTTCGGTGCCGCCCTCCTGACCGCGGAGCCCATGCCGAACATCCCGGAGATGGGCGCCGTGTGGGCCCCCATGGGTAACGCCCTCACCGTCCTGACGGAGGACGCCGGCGCCGACGTCGCCACCGTCTTGAGCCAGGCCGTCGCTGAGATCAAGGGCGAGTGAGTCTCGCACTAGGCTGACGAGGCCGCGCGGCCAGGGGTTCACGCCCCAGGCCGCGCCCCAGGGGGGTGGTCGGCAGGGACAT
>JACFNR010000057.1:6198-11416 GCA_019454765.1 Trueperaceae bacterium
ACCCCGCCTGGTTCTCTTTTCGGGGCTTTGTTCGTCCCGACTGGGGTTGCGGGGGCCGCGCGGGCTGGGGCCCCCCCCCCGCCCCCCGCCACTAGGGGGTGGTCGGCATGGACATCTCGCGGCGGGCGGAGGAGTTCCTCCCGCGTAGCAGGACCTCGACGGGCGGGCTGCTCAAGTCGCTCGGGCTCCTCACGGCTGCTCTGTTCCTGGCCGTGCTGGCCGGGGCCCTCGCCACCTACCTGGTCAGGCTCCTGGCGCCCGGCGCGCCGGCCTACGTCGGCATCCCCGCCGCGGTGATCGTGCTGGTGGCGGAGCTCAACTACGCGGCTCGGCGCTGGGCGTGGATCATGCCGTGGTACTACCTGCTCCCCGCGATCGTGTTCCTGCTCACCTTCACCGTCTTCCCGGTGCTGCTGACCGTCTTCCTCGCCTTCACCGACTACGCGGGCGTCCGGAACGGCGAGCTGAACATCAGCAGCGAGACGGCCATCGTCAGCGTCGACGGCACGCGGCTGACGGTCGACAACCCGGCAACGCTCGACTGCAAGAACCTGAGGAACGGCTGCGAGGGCGTTCGCGCGGTGGTGTACGCCTCCGGCGAGGAGGTCGTGGTCGCCGAGGAACTCGACGGCACCAACCTGGTACTGCGTGAGCCGCCGCCCAGCGGCCGCACCGTCACGGCCGTCGAGCTCGACCTGCCCGACCTCGGCTTCGCCGTCACCATCCGCGTGATCTCCGTCGACGGGAACGTGTTGCTGCTCGAGAAGGCGCCGCCCTTCCCGCCCGACCTGAGCGACGTGAGGGTCGAGCTCGACCGCGCCGCCATCGGCCGCACGATCGTCAGCGAGGAGGGCGCCGTTCTCGTGCTCGACGAGCCGCTGCCGCCCGACACGGAGCCGACCTCCATCGCCCGCTACAACGACTTCGGTTCGGTCGGGCTCAGGAACTTCCGGCAGGTGTGGGCGAGCGCGCCTCGCGCCCTCTTCCCCGTCTTCCTGTGGAACGTCACGTTCGCGTTCGTGACGGTCATCCTGAACACGGCGGTCGGGGTGCTCCTCGCCGTGCTGCTGAACAACAAGGGGCTCCGCTTCCGCAACCTCTACCGCACGCTGCTCATCGTGCCGTGGGCCCTCCCCAGCGTGATCACCATCCAGGTGTGGCGCGGCTTCCTCAACCAGAACTTCGGGTCCATCAACCGGGTGCTGGCGCTGCTCGACGTCTCCCCCGAGCCGATCAACTGGCTCGTCGGGGACCCCACGGCCGCGCGGGCCGCCGTGTTCATCGTCAACCTGTGGCTCGGCCTACCCTTCATCATGACGGCCACCCTGGGCGCGCTCTCCGCCATCCCCGACGAGCTCTACGAGGCGGCGCGCATCGACGGCGCCGGGGTGTGGCAGGGCTTCTGGAACGTGACGGGGCCGCTGCTCAGGGCCGCGCTGCTCCCCATCACCCTGAGCAGCTTCGCCTTCAACTTCAACAACTTCAACCTTATCTTCCTGCTCACCGACGGCGGCCCGCCCGTGTCGTGGGGAACCGCCACCGCGCGCGGCACCGACATCCTCATCAGCTGGGCCTACAACGAGGCGTTCCGGAGTCAAGGGGGTTACGCGTATGGCCTCGGTTCCGCCATCTCGCTGCTCATCTTCATCATCACCCTCGCGGTCAGCCTGATGAACTTCAGGGTGACCGGCGCCCTCAAGGACGAGGCGGCGACGTGACGCGCGGACGCTCGCTTCACCTGGTCGGCATCGCCGCGGTGCTCATCCTCGTCGCTGGGGCGGTCTACCTGCTGTTCGCGACCGCGCCCGAGGCGATCGTCAGGAACCGCATGCTGGTCGTGCCCGGCGCCTGGAAGCGCTTCCTGGCCGCCAGCGCCCTCGTGATCCTCGGCATCAGCGCCGTCGCCTACCTCTACGGCCTCGCCACGCGCCCGCTGCGCGCGGCGCGCTACGCCGTAACCGCCGGCACGCACATCTTCCTCTGGCTGGTGATCCTCGCCGTCTTCTACCCTGTCGCCTACCTGCTGGCAGTGGCGCTCAACCGCAACGACACGCTCGCGGGCGCGCTGCCGCGGGAGGGCAACCTGCTCGTTCGCGCGGGCGTGGTGCCCAACCCGGCCGACTTCTCGCTCGTGCAGTTCCAGAAGGTCCTGGCGGAGACGCACGTCCTCTGGTACCAGTGGTTGCTGGTCGCGGCCCTCCTGCTCGCGACGCTCATCCTGGTCGGCACGTTCGTGTCGCCGCGCTTCGGGCACGCCCCGGCGCGCGCCGAACGCACGCGCGCCCTCGCCGGCTGGGGGATCTTCGTCGCCGCCGCCCTGCTCGTCGTCAGCGTGCAGCCCGGCCAGTTCTACGGCGTGAGGGCGAGCGACGGCGCTCGCCTGCCCGCCAGCATCGGCGGCATGGTGCCGCTCTACATCCGCAACACGCTGCTCGTCTCGGGCGTCACCGGCGTGATGGCGGTGTTACTGTCCACCACCGCCGGCTACGCCTTCTCGCGGCTCAGGTTCCAGGGGCGCTACGGCACGCTGCTCGCGTTCGTGTTCGTGCAGATGTTCCCGACCTTCATGGCGCTCGTCGCGATCTTCTACCTGATGAGCCGCCTCGACCTGCTCAACACCTTCACCGGCCTGATCCTGGCCTACTCCGGCGGCGCCATAGCCTTCTCGTCGTGGATCTTCAAGGGCTACCTCGACTCCGTCAGCCCCAGCCTCGAGGAGGCCGCCATGGTCGACGGCGCCACCCGCTGGGGCTCATTCTGGCGCATCATCCTCCCCATCAGCGTCCCCATGCTCCTGTTCATCTTCCTGCAGCAGTTCATCGGCACGTACAGCGAGTTCATCCTCGCGAACACGATCCTGGTGGGTCAGGACCTCTGGACGGTGGGCGTGGGCCTCCGCAACTTCTCCACCAACCAGTTCGCCACGCAGTGGGGCGCAATGGCCGCCGCCGCGGTCCTCGGCAGCGTCCCGATCCTGATCGTCTTCTACTCGTTCCAGAACGCCCTGACCGGACAGTTCACGGCGGGAGGCGTGAAGGGGTGAGCGCCCGCCCGGTGGTAGACTCGGCCGGCATGAACGTCCACGACGCACTCGGCTTCGGCACTCAGATCTGCCTCGACGGCGCGAGCGCCGACCGGGGCGCCCTTGCCGACACGGACGTCACGCGTCGCCTCGTGGTGGATCTCCTCCGCGCCGTCGAGGGTCAGGACTGCGGCGCCGAGCCCGCCGCCGTGGTCGTGCTCGAGCGCGGCCCCGACGGCCACAGCGCCGCGCTGGTGCACGGCGAGTCGTGGGTTGCCGTGCACGCGTTCGCCGCCCTGAGGAGCGTCACGCTGCAGTCGTTCTCCGTGCGCGAGCTGCCCCTCGGGCGCGTCACCAGGCTGTTCCTCGCCTCGTACCGGGTGGGGCGGTTCCAGAGCTCGGTCAGGGGTCGCGGCACGCTGCTCCCGCGCGCCCCGGAGGAACTGCTGGCCACGCTCGTCGGCGCGCGCGACTACGAGCGACTGCGCGTCGCCCCCGCCGAGCGCGTGACGCTGTAGCCGTGGTCGCCCCCGGCCCCTACGTCCTCGCCCTCGACCAGGGCACGACGAGCTCGCGGGCGCTGCTGGTCGCCGCGGACGGTCGCATCGTCAGCGTCGCGCAGAAGGAGTTCCCGCAACACTACCCTCGGCCAGGTTGGGTCGAGCACGACGCGCTCGACCTCTGGTCCAGCCAGGTCGGCGTCGCCGGCGAGGCCATCGCCCGGGCCGGCGTGCCCGCGGGGGCGGTGGCCGGCATCGGCATCACCAACCAGCGCGAGACGACGGTGCTCTACGACCGGGCCACCCTCAGGCCCATCGCCAACGCCATCGTCTGGCAGGACCGCCGCACGGCGCCGGAGGTGGAGGCCCTGCGGGCCGCCGGGCACGAGGAGCTGGTGCGCGCCAAGACCGGACTGCTCCTAGACCCGTACTTCTCCGCGACCAAGATCGCGTGGCTACTCGATCACGTGCCCGGAGCGCGGGAGCGGGCGGAGGCGGGCGCCCTCGCCTTCGGCACCGTCGACACGTGGCTCGCCGCCCGCCTCACCGGCGGCGCGGCGCACGTGACCGACGTGTCCAACGCCTCGCGCACCCTCCTGTTCGACATCCACGAGCGCCGCTGGGACGACGAGCTGCTCGAGCTGTTCCGCGTGCCGCGCGCCTTGCTGCCGGAGGTCGTGCCCTCCTCCCACGTCGTCGGCCACGCCGAGGCCGGCCCCCTGGGCGGACTGCCGGTAGCGGCGCTCATAGGCGACCAGCAGGCGGCCACCTTCGGCCAGGCGTGTTTCACGCCCGGCCAGGCCAAGGCGACCTACGGCACCGGCGCGTTCCTGGTGCTCAACACGGGGACCACGGCGCAAGCACCCTTCGACCGCCTCCTGACCACGGTCGCGTGGCAGCAGGGAAAGGCGGTGGAGTACGCGCTCGAGGGCAGCATCTTCATGGCGGGCGCCGTCTTGCAGTGGCTGCGCGACGGGCTGGGGATCGTGCGCGACGCCGCCGAGGCGAGCGCGCTGGCGAGCAGCGTCCCGGACGCGGGTGGCGTCGTCTTCGTGCCGGCCCTCACAGGGCTGGGGGCGCCGCACTGGGACCCAAGGGCGCGCGGCACCGTCTTGGGCATCAGCCGCGGGACCACCGCCGCCCACCTGGCGCGCGCCGCCCTCGAGGGCGTCGCCCTGCAGGTGGCCGACGTGCTGCGCACCATGCAGAGCGCCTCCAGCGCGCCGCTCGCCGAGCTGCGGGTCGACGGCGGCGCCTCGCGCAGCGACCTCCTCATGCAGCTCCAGGCGGACGTGTCGGGCGTGGAGGTCGTGCGCTCGGCCGAGAGCGAGACCACCGCGCTCGGCGCGGCCTACCTGGCCGGGCTCGCCCTTGGCGTATGGCCCGACCGCGACGCAGTCGCCGCCAACTGGCGCGCCGGCCGCCGCTTCACGCCCCGCATCACGGACAGGGAGCGCGACGCCATGCTCGCGCGCTGGGCGGAGGCGGTCTCCCGCGCCCGCGGCTGGGCGGAGGCCTGACGGCGCCGGCGTCCGGCCCCGGCGGGTACACTTGTCGTGCCCAGCCGCCCGGCGCCCAGCGCGCGGCGGGAGGGCCACGGGCCGGAATGGCGGAACGGTAGACGCTGCAGACTTAAAATCTGCTGCCCGTGAGGGCGTGCGGGTTCGAGCCCCGCTTCCGGCACCACGAGAACGCC
>JACFNR010000057.1:11516-13519 GCA_019454765.1 Trueperaceae bacterium
AGACCGGCGTGTTCTCGCTGCCGGCGACGAAGGAGACGACGTCCTGCACGCCCCTAACGATGTCGAGGTTCGGTACGGACGCTCCCCTGCACGGCCTCCTTCGGAGAAGAGCTTGTCGGCGGTGGGAGTTGAGCAACCGGGCGCAGCGAACCTTTGGCAACCGCGGCATCGCCAGCGACCTCTGCATGTCAGACCCCGAAGGGGCGCCGTCGCGAGGGCGGGCCTTAATGCCCATTTAAGGACCCCCGGCCTAGACTCGCGGCCATGCGGAACCCTAGTCGAACGTCACACCTGGTCATCCTCAGCGTACTGATCGCTGCGGCCGTCTGGTCGCTGCCGGCCTGCGGCGGCTCTCCCGCCCCGCAACCGCCCCAGGCCCTCTCGAGCGTGACGGGTACGATCACCCTCCCCGCCGGCGTCGCAGTCGACCTCGCCACCCTCACCGCCACCACCCCCAGCGGCAGCGCGCGCGTGTCTGCTGCTGGTACGTTCGAGGTGCAGGTCTTCGCGGGCGCAGCCACCGAGGTCGGGATCGAGACGGCGGGGGGCGACCTGCTCCTCCTGGGAGTCACGGACGGCGCCAAGGTGGACGTCTCCCTCACCAGCACCGCCGAAGCGCTCCTCTACTACCTGACGGGTGCGGTCTGGTTGCCGCCGGCGCAGCAGGACACCGTGCGTGAACTCCTGCGCGGCAGGCCCGAGGCGGGCATCCTAGCTGACGAGCTCGAGCAGCAACTGCGTGCCGGTGGCAACGGCCTTAAGGACCCGGACGGCGCGCTCCTCTCGGCGTTGGACGCCGCGCACGCCTCCCTCCTGGGGGACGTGCGCCTCGCCGGCCTGGCCGCCCGAGCCGCCGAGGCGGCGCTGCGCGTGAGCGGCGCCCAGCGGCTCACGCCCGCCGCCGTGGAGGACAACAACATCCTGATAGACCCGGGCTCGCCCCAGTCGGGTGCGGAGGTCGTGCATAACCCCAACGGCGCCGGCGTGGTCGCGCAGAACTCGTACCGCCGCCCGGCGGCGCTGCTCGCCTACGAGGTCGGTTGGGAGGACGCTGACCGGGTGCTGCACGACGTCGACCCACCGGGATTGGTCGAGCGCGTGGACGTGCCGGCCACCGGCAAGCTGGAGCTCTTCACCAACCTGCTCGACGCGATCACCGGCGACGCCCCATGGGCGCCCGCCCTGTCCGACCCGCTGCGCCTCGCCGGCCGGCTCGGCGCCAGCCGCACCCACTACCAGCTCGTCCTGATCGGGCCGGGCACGAACGGCAGCGCCTCTCCCATCGCCAGCGACCCGCGCTTCGCCTCGTTCCGCGGCGAGTGGGACGACATCGCCTTCGAGAAGTCGCTGGAGCTGTTCCTGAACGACCTCCTGTTGCCCGTCATGGAGGTCTACGGGCTCGGCAGCATGGCGAAGCTGGACGCCGCCAAGCTCGCCAAGATGCGTGGCGAGGTGAGGGCCATCTACGACACGCACCTCACAGGCCTGGGCGTCTTCCTCAAACCGGGCGAGGGGTCTTACGCCAACGGCCTGAGGTTCGTGATCGAGGAGTTGGCGAGCAACAAGATGTTCCGGCTCGACATGATGGAGATGGTCGGGAACGCCTTGGCCGAGAGCGACCGCAACAAGGTCGCCATGGAGGCCCTGGAGTCGCGCTTGAAGGCCCGCGCCAGCGCGACCGCCATCCTCGCCGCGGTCGAGGCCGCCCTCGTGAGCGGCGACGTCGGCAAGGTGATGTTCGACGTCCGGGACAGCCGCACGGTCGAGAGCTGGGAGGCCGTGTCGAGCGCGTCGCTGTTCGCGCTCACGCCGGAGACGGCCCGCGTCCGCCGGAACCACGCCAGCGCCCGCTTCAAGGTCTTGCCTAAGGGCAACACCACGGGCAACTACCTCTACCGCTGGTCCACCAGCGGCGCCTACGGGTTGATCACGGACCTGTTGCAACCGGAGGCGCTCACCATCGACACGCGCGAGCGCGAGGTCGAGTACTTCCACAGCCACCC
>JACFNR010000058.1 GCA_019454765.1 Trueperaceae bacterium
CCGAGGTTAGCGTAGCCATGCCGCAACGCGCTCGGGTAGTGCGCGGTGTCGCCCTCGCGCAGCTCGACGGCCACGGTGTCGACCCGCAGTTCGAGGGCGCCCGAAAGGACGTAGACGAGCTCCTCGCCGGCGTGCCCGACCTCGTTGACGTAGCTCGCGCCGGGCGCGAGCCGCATGATGACGGGTTGCAGGAGGCGGTGCAGGTCGTTCGACAAGAGGGTGATCTCCACGCCCGGGCCGGCGTTGGGGACCCGCGGCCCCGTGCCCGCGCGCACGACCTGGATGAGCGAGGTGGACGACGTGTCGGGGAGCACGTCGGACGCGCGCAGACCGAACACCGCCGCCAGCCGCTCGAGCCGTTCGGCGGAGATGCTCGTCTTGCCGTTCTCGAGCATCGAGACGAACGACCTGGACAGGCCGGCGAGGCTGGCCGTCTGGCTGACCGTGTACCCCTTGGCCTGCCGGAGCGCCCGGAGCCGGGCGCCGAGCTTCGACGTCAAGTACCTGCTCCTCTCAGTGACATCGGAATCACCTCCGGGGGTCGATGGCGTCGCGGAGGCCGTCGCCCATGAAGTTGATGGCGAGCACCGTCACGAATATGGCGACGCCGGGCGGCACCCAAAGCCACGGTTGCGACTGCAGGACGGTCATGCTGCGGGCGTCGGCGAGCATGTTCCCCCACGATGCAGTGGGCGGTTGCACGCCCAGGCCGAGGAACGAGAGCGCCGACTCGATGAGGATGGCCTCCGCCACTCCCAACGTGGCCTGCACGATGATGGGAGCCACCGCGTTGGGCACGAGGTGGCGCCCCATGATCCGGCCGGCGCCGGCACCCAGGGCGTGCGCCGCCTCCACGAAGTCCACGGCCCTTAGCTTCAGCACCTCGGCGCGCATCAGGCGGAACGTTGGCATCCAGCTCAGCAGCCCGATGACCGCCATCACGTTGAAGATGGACGGCTTGACGAAACTCGAGACGGTGAGGATGAGGAAGAGGGCGGGGAAGGTGCTGACGGCGTCGGCCGCGCGCGAGAGCACGGCGTCGGTCGCGCCGCCGCGGAAACCGGCGAGCACGCCGAGCAGCGAGCCGAGCACGATCGAGATGGTGGCGGAGATGAGGCCGATCGACAGGGAGATCCGGCCCCCGTAGATGAGTCGCGAGTGGACGTCGCGGCCGATGGCGTCGGTGCCCAGCAGGTGCTCGCTGCTCGGAGGCTCCTCGAAGGCGATGTTGCCGGAGGCGCTGACGGCAAGGTCGTAGGGGTCGTAGGGCGCCAGGAGCGGCGCGAGGACGGCGCATATCACGAGGAGGGCGAGGAGGGCGGCGCTGGCGACGGCCGGGCGGTGTGAAGCGAAGGCGCGTAAAGCCCTGGCTTCGGTGCCTCGCCGGACGGGCCGCGTCGCCGCCGTCATTGGTAGCGGATCCTCGGGTCGGCCAGACCGTAGGCGACGTCAGCGAGCAGGTTGCCGAGAAGCACCAACATGGCGGCGAAGAGGTTTATGCCCATCGCCACCGGGTAGTCGCGAGCGAACACCGAATCGACGAGGAGGCGACCCATGCCGGGCCAGGCGAAGACGACCTCCGTGACGACGGAGCCACTGAAGAACCGTGGCAACGCGACGCCCAGCAGGGTGATGATCGGGAGCCAGCTGTTGCGCAGGGCGTGGTTCAACAGCACGGCGCGGCTCGCGACGCCCTTCCCCTTGGCGGTCCGGACGTAATCCTGCTTGAGGGCCTCGCTCACGGCGGAGCGCACGTGGCGGACGAGCTCGGCGGTGCCGGTGAGCGCGAGGACGGCCACGGGGAGCACGAGGTGAGCGGCTCGGTCGAGGGCGAGGTCGAGCCCGCTCAGCTCGCGTTGGTACGTCTGCAGGCCCGAGGTGGGCAGCCAGCCGAGTTGGACGGCGAACACGTAGATGAGGGTGAGCGCGAAGAAGAAACTCGGCACCGAGATCCCCGCGAACGCGAAGGTGGTGGCGAGGTAGTCGACGAAGGAGTAGGGCCTAGCAGCCGAGACGACCCCGAGCACGATGGCGAGCACCGTCATGAGAGCGAGGGCAGTGCCCATGAGGAGAAGGGTGGGCCCCAAGCGCGAGAGGATCAACGCGCCGACGGGGGTTCCCGTCTTGATGGAGTAGCCGAGGTTGCCCGACGCGAGTTCCCGCAGCCAGCTGAGGTAGCGGACGGCCACCG
This sequence comes from Trueperaceae bacterium, assembly GCA_019454765.1. Taxonomy (NCBI): domain Bacteria; kingdom Thermotogati; phylum Deinococcota; class Deinococci; order Trueperales; family Trueperaceae; species Trueperaceae bacterium. The sequence goes on from JACFNR010000058.1 coordinate 2,192, forward strand.
GCTTGTCGAGCCCTAGTGCCCGCTCGGCGGCGGCCAGCTCGGCCGGCGGCACGCGCGGGTCGATGAACGTCTGGAGCGCGTTGCCGGGGGCCATGCTCATGATGACGTAGCTGAGGAACGTCACCAGCGCCAGGATCACGAGGGCCTGGAGCGAGCGGCGGGCTGCGAACGGGAGCATGGTCGTCGCCGGGTCGGGACGCGGCGTGACGCGCCCCGACCCGGACCTCAGGCTACTTCTCGACCCACCAACGTTCCGCGTTGGGGTTCACGCCGCGGATGTCGGGGCTGAAGCCGTGCAGCCGGGTACGGTGCGCGAAGAGGTCCTGCGGCTGGTAGAGGGGCACCCAGGGGAGTTGGTCGCGGGCGATGCGCCCGAACTCCTGGTACGGCGCCTCGCGGGCCGCGACGTCGAGCACGGTGCGGCCCTCGCGCAAGAGCACCTCGACCTCGGGATCCGTGTAGCCGGTGAAGTTGTAACCGTTGGGCGGGAACCCTTCGGCCACGAAGTACGAGAAGTACTCGTCCGGGTCGCGCTCCACGCCGAAGCCGAGGAGGAACATGTCGAAGTCGCCGGCCTCCACCGCGCGGGGGACGCCCTGGGCGTCCTTGGGCAGGAGGTGGGTGACGAGCGTGGCGAAGTCCATCGCCTGGAGCTCCAGCTCGATGCCGACTTGCTTCAGGTTCGCCTGGATGATCGGCGCGCTGCGCTCGCGGATCTGGTTGCCCGTGGGGAAGTAGAGCGTGAAGGAGAGCTTGCGGCCGTCCTTGGTGCGCACGCCGTCTTGCAGGCGCCAACCGGCCTCCTCGAGGAGCTCGGCGGCGCGCTCGACGTCGTAGACGATCGGCGCGACGTCCTGCGGGTAGGACCAGTGGTTGGTGGGGAGGATGGTGTCGAGGGCGCGCCCGTAGCCGCGCAGGAGCCCGTCGACGAGCGCCTGGCGGTTGATGGCGGCCGCGATGGCCTGCCTGACGGGGAGCTCCGCGAGGGCGGCGTTCCTGAGGTTGAAGCCGAGGTACTGGAAGCTGAGCGAGTCGACGGCGTCGAGCACGACGTCGGCGCGGCCCTCCACGCTCTTGACGCTGTTGATGGGCACCTGCGCCACGTCGACCTCGCCGGAGAGCAGGGCCGCCAGCATCGTGTCCTGATCGCCGAAGCGGATCAGGATGCGGTCGAGGCAGGGCCGGCCGGCGTAGTAGCCGTCGAACGCCTCGAGCGCGATCAGCTCGCCGGGGCGCCACTCGACGAAGCGGTAGGGGCCGGAGCCGAGGGGGTTGCGGTTGGTGGCGTCCTGCTGCCAGCGCGCGACGTCCACCTTCCCGTAGACGTGCTCGGGGAGGATGCGGATGCCGGCGAGGTTCGCCAGGGCGGGGGCGAACGGCTCGCTCATCGTGAGCTCCAGCGTCACGTCGTCGAGCACCCGGATGCCGGAGACGTCGGCGGCTTCGCCCGAGCGGTAGGCCTCGGCCCCCTCGATGATGGAGACGTCGGCGTACGAGCCGCCGTCGTAGGTCGGCTCCATCAGGGACCGGAGCGTGAACGCCGCGTCCTCGGCCGTGAGCGGCGCGCCGTCGTGCCAGGTGAGGCCCGGTCGCAGGGTGAACGTGATCTTCGTCTGGTCGTCGCTGAACGTCCACGACTCGGCCAGGTCGGGTTCGAACGCCAGGTCCGAGGTGGTGCGGATCAGGCTGGAGAAGACGAGCTCCTGTACGTTCGTGTCGTAGGTCGTCGGGAATATCAGGGGGTTGAGGTTGCCCGGCTCGCTCCACTGGGCGAGGGTCGCGGTGCCGCCAGTGGCGGGGCACTGCTGCGCCCACGCGAGGGGGATGAGGGCCAAGAGGACGATCCAGAGCTTGCGCACCATGCTTCTCCTTACGGTCGGGGCCAGGGGCTTAGGGGCACGAGGGCGTCGTCCGCGAGCGCGTACATGCGCTCCATGCGTATTCCGCCCCAACCTTCCACGTACAGGCCGGGTTCCAGGGTGAAGACGTGTCCGTTCTGCAGCTTCGCTTCTCCTCCCTCGACCAGTCGCGGCGCCTCGTGCACCTCGAGGCCCAGGCCGTGCCCGACGCCCTTGAGCGTCAGGTGCTCCAGCCCTGCCTCACGGTAGACGGCGCGGGCCGCCTCGTCCACGTCGCCGCCGCTAGCGCCCGGCACGGCGGCCGCCTCGGCGGCGGCGAGCGCACGCTCGGTGAGCGTCAGGTAGTCGGCCTGGCGCGGGTCGGGGGCGCCGAAGACGGTCGTCACCGTCACGTCGCCGCACCAGCCGCGCACCTTGGCCCCGGCGTCGACGAGGACGAGGTCGCCAGGGGCCAGGCGCCTGTCGGTCGGCGCGGCGTGAGGGTCCGCCGTGGCGGCGCCGAACGCAGCTATCACCGGGAACGCGAGCCCGTCTCCCTCGGCCAGGAGCCCTCGAGCCACGGCGGCAGCGAGTTCGCGTTCCGTGATTCCTGCTTCGAGGGCCTCCAGGACCTTGTCGATGGCTCGCCAGGTGAGGTCGCCCGCGGCCTTCAGGTCGGCGACCTCGTCCCGTGTCTTGAGTTCTCGCAGCGGCGCCAACAGGTCGTCCGCGGGGGTCAGCTCGCCGTTGAGCGCCAGTGCGAGCTCTTGCCACTCGGCCGCGAGGAGGTGGCGCGCCTGGGCGCCCACGCTACGCCGCCCTTCGCACAGCGCCGCCAGCGCTCCCGTCCACTCCTCGCGCTTGGGGTACTCGCTGACGGGGAGGCCCGTCTCGCTCGCGGCGCGGCGGGTGTAGCGGGGGTCCACCAGCAGGCGCGCGTCGCTTCGCGTGACGAGCAAGGTGCCGGCCGACCCGGAGAAGCCGGTCAGCAGCCGCAGGTCCGCCGGAGCGGTGACGAGCAAGGCGTCCAGGTCGGTGCCGCTCAGCGCCGCCTGCAGCCGGCTCAGACGAGCCATAGCTCCTCTTGACGCTCGCTCAGCCACCGCGCGCCCGCCTCCGTGACCACGACGTTCTCCTCGACGAGCATGGAGGGGGCGGGGGAGCGGAGGATCGTGGGCTCTATGGTGAAGACGTTGCCGGCCTCGATCTTGCCGAGAGGCGCGGAACCGTACCGCTCCCAACGGGGTCCGAGGAGCGTGCCGCCGTCGTGCACGTGCCGACCGATCTGGTGGCCGGTGGCGTGTGAGATCTCGGGGAAACCGTTGGCGAGGTGCACCTCTCGCGCGGCGGCGTCGACCTCCCACCCTTCGCGCCCAGGCGCGAGGGCCTCGAACGCCGCGCTGATGGCCTCGTACGCCGAGCGGAACGCGGCCGTCACCTCCGGTGGGGCCGCGGTCTCGCCGGGGGCGAGGAAGTACAAGGTGCGCGCCAGGTCGGAGTAGTAGCCGCGGTACGCGAGGCCGTGGTCGAGGATGAGCAGGTCGCCCGGCTCGATCCGGTCGTCGCCGGGCGCGCGGTGCGCCAGGCCGACCCGGTTGATGCAGACGAGGGGACCGTCGTGGCCGCCCATGTAGGGCTCGAGCCCCAGGTCGGCGGCGATGGCGAGCATCAGCGCCTGGACCTCGCGTTCGCTCATGCCCACGCGGAGTCGCGGCCGCAGGCGGGCGTAGAGCTCGCCGCTCCCGCGGATGGCGTGTTCGAGACGCTCGAGCTCTGCGGGGGTCTTCACACCGCGGACACGGGCGAGGAGAGGCTCGCTCGTGCGAAGGCCGGCGTGGGGCGCGGCGGTGGCGGCGAGAGCCGCCACCTTCAGGTACTGACCGTGCGTGAGCCCGTCGGAGAGGTGGTCGCTCTCGGAGTAGTTGAGCAGGATGGTGTGTGGGGCGAGCTCGCGCAGCCAGGTGGTCAGCGCGTCCGCGAACGAGCGCTCGTAGGCGCGGATCTCGTCGAAGACGCCTAGGCGCTCCACGTGCCCCTCGTCGTAGTTGGCGACGAGCGCGACGACGCCGGCCTCAGGATGGAGCATCATGGCGGCGTTGCCGCTCACGCCCGTGTCGAAGAGGAGGCCGGTGGCCGGGTCGCTCCCCTCGCGCGTGAGCGTCAGCCAGAGCGTGCCCGCCCCTAGCAGGGCGAGTGCCTGCCGCGATTTCTCCCTACCGAGGTCCGACATGAGCTGCGCCTCCGGGTCGTGGGTACCTGTGCGGGATTGTAAAGTCGACCGGGGAGCATGTCAACATATTGAACATAGTTCAATCATCGGAGGGAAGCCATGACCCGTGCCCCGCACCCAAGCCTGAACCGCCGCCCCGTGGCGCCAAGGACGCGAGCCTCTCAGCGGAGGCCGGTGGCGTGAGCGGCCGTGTCGAACGCACGCGCTTGGCGGCCGGGCTGGAGGTCTCGCGCGTCATCACCGGCCTGTGGCAGGTGGCCGACATGGAGCGTGGCGGCAAGGGCCTGGACCTGGCCGTCGCGGCCAGGGCGATGCAGAAGTACGTGGACGCCGGGTTGACCACCTTCGACATGGCGGATCACTACGGCTCCGCCGAGGACATCGCGGGTGTCTACGTCGACGAGCTGGGTGGCCGCGGTCGGGTGGAACTCCAGACGAAGTGGGTGCCCGAACCGGGCCCCATCACCAGGGAGGACGTCCGCGCCGCAGTGTCCCGCGCGCTGAGGCGCCTCAGGGTCGAGCGCGTGGACCTCATGCAGTTCCACACCTGGAGCTACTCGCACCCGGCCTGGCTCGACGCCCTCTCGTGGCTGCAGGAACTCGTGGAGGAAGGCGTGATCGGGGCGCTCGGCGTGACCAACTTCGACGCGGCGCACTTGCGCGTCGCCCTCGCCAGCGGCATCCGGGTGGTGAGCAACCAGGTGAGCTACTCACTCGTGGACCAGCGAGCGGCCGGAGCGCTGGCGCGGCTCTGCGCCGAGCACGAGGTCAAGATCCTCGCCTACGGCACGCTCGCCGGAGGGTTCTTGAGCGAGCGGTGGCTGGGCCGCCCGGACCCGCACCTCGCCGACGAGTTGACGTGGTCGCAGCTGAAGTACCGCCGCTTCATCGAGGAGGCGGGCGGGTGGGACGCCTTCCAGGCGCTCCTGCGGACGCTCGCCGCCGTGGCGGCCCGGACCGGCACCACCATCCCCAACCTCGCTTCGCGCTACATCCTAGATAGCCCCGGGGTGGCAGCAGTCATCATCGGTGCTCGCTTGGGCGAGAGCGAGCACATCGCCAGCACGCTCCAGCTCCTCGAGCTGAGAATCGACGCGGAGAGCCGTACGGAGATCGCCGCGGCGCTCGGCAAGCTGACGCGCATACCGGGCGACACCGGCGACGAGTACCGCAGGCCCCCATACCTGACCGCCTCGGGCGACCTCAGCCACCACGTGGCAGGTTTCCCGGCACCCTACGCTGTCAAGGAGGCGGCCGGCGGGCGCCGACGGGTGCTGAGCGGGACGCCGTGGGAGGCACTCGGAGGCTACGCTCGCGCGGTCAGGGTGGGAGACCGTGCCTGGGTGTCCGGCACCACGGCCACGCACGGCGACAAGGTCATCGGCGGCACCGACGCAGCGGCGCAGTTCCACTTCGCCGTCGACAAGCTCGCCGGCGCGCTGGAGTCACTCGGCGGCCGGCTCGAGGACGTGGTGCGCACCCGCGTGTTCGTCGCCGACCTCGCCGACTGGGAGGCCGTGGCCCGCGCGCACGGCGTCCGCTTCGGCGAGATCATGCCCGCCAACACCCTCGTGCGAGCCGAGCTGGTGGGGAGCGAGTACCTCGTCGAGGTGGAGGCGGAGGCGGTGCTTACCGGGGCGTGAGGTCGGTTCGGGGCCAGTCCTACGCGGCGCTCGAGCTTAGGACCCGCGACAGGGGCTCGGCGGCCTGCTCCACGCCGCCGCCCAGCGGCACCGCCAACAGCCCGACCTCGACGTTCCGAGGGCCGGTGCGAACGCGCGCAAGCGCCAGGGTGCGACCGTTCTCTGCCAGGCGCCGCCATTCGTCGACGGCGCACGGGTAGACGAGGAGTGTCACCACGCGCGGGGCGTCGAAGAGCGTCGAGTAGGCGAGGGCCTGCAGCAGGTCCGCCCTATGCTGTTCGCGGGTCCTGCCGCTAGTCTCGAACCAACCGAGGCGTTGGATCTCCTGGGCGTGCTGCTTGTACTTGGCGTCCAGCACCACCGCGATGTCGTCGCGCTGCATCACGACGTCCGGCACCACGGAACCTTGCGACCCTGCGAAGCGAGGCGACCAGTCGAGTGCCACTCGTGTCTGCTCCGCGCGGGCACTCCTAACGGTGGCACCCACGCGCCTGCCGACCCAGGCGGCGATGCTCTCGACCCACGCCTCGAAGAACACCTCCATGTCGAGGCGCCACGCCAAACCGGCGAGGTCGGAGAGACCGGCCAGGCCGCGTTCGTCGAGGGTCCAGTCGATCGCGTCGATGCCTTCTGCGAACACTCGGCCGCCGAACGGATGGTTGCGCCATGCCTGACGGGCGCGGAGGGTGGGGGGCTTAGGTGGCGAGCCGGCCAGGCGGGCGATGAGGCGCTCGGCGAGCCTCACCAGTTCGTTGACAACCCTGCCGGCGGCAGGCGCGGCCAGCAGGGCGTCGCGCTGACGGCGCACCGTCCAGTGGATGGCGGAGCGCAACTCCTCGTCGTCCCGCAGGTCAGGAAAGCGGCAGGGAACCTCTAGCATGCGGGCGCTCGTCACCTTCGTGAGCGCGTAACGCTGCCAGTCGACGGCGCCGCGCGGTGCCAGGCGGTCCTCCTCGACGGTGACGAAGCGCCGTGCGGTGGAGGCCAGTAGCTGTTCGAGGCGGTGGAGGACCACGGAGGCGAGAACCCAGGGGGGCACGTGGCGTTCAGACTGCGGCAGCTCGTCGATGGGGAGGAGCTCGGGTAGGACGCGGAATCCAGTGGTGGCCAGAAGATCGCCCACTCCGCTCCACTCGAAGCGCGGAGCGACGACCAGGCCGAAGTCGCTTCTTCCAGTCACGGGCGACCTGAGCGGTATGGCGCCGACGCGGGTGCCCGTATGGACACGCAAGCCCGGCTCGCCCCGTTGGCGGCCGACCTCGGCGCTAACCTGCATGTTCTCGAGCAGCCCGCGGTTGAGCCGTACCAGGTCTTCCGCGCGCTTCTCCGCGTTCGCCCTTGCGTCGGACCCGGTGCCGCCCAGCCAATCTCGAGCCGGGATGAAGTGACGAGTTGAATCGAGCAGGAGGCGAGTACCGCTCTCGACGCGCGCGGCTTGCCTGCGCTCGTAATGGCGCAGCGCTCGGCTTCTCAAACTGGGCTGTCTGCCAAGGCGTTGAGCCACGCCTGAACCTCGTCCGCGAAGGGAGCCACGTAACCCTGCGTTAGGTACTCCCGCAGGAGGGGGGCCACTTCCGTCTTGAGGCGGGTGCTGGCGTTCGCGTCGTCGGCCAGAAAGTAGGCGTGCCCTGGCATGAGGGCGAACGCATCGTCCGTGGCGTGGTCAAGGAAGATGGACAGGAGTTCGTGGAACGCCCGAGCCATCCTCTCTCCTCCGTTAGCCTCCACGACGGAAAGTTGCGGCCAGAGGGGCACGAACGCGAACCGGCGCCGAACGGCCAAATCGAGGATGGCGATGCTGCGATCCGCGCTGTTCATGGTGCCAAGCACGTGCAGGTTGGGAGGCAGGCGCAGCTCGCGACCGGTGTCCGGGAAGTCGTGAGCCATGGCAACCGCGCGGTCGTGGTGGCCAGGTTCGAAGAGGTAGATCGCCTCGCCCAGGACCTTGGCTAGGTCGGCGCGGTTCACCTCGTCGATCACCAGAAGGTACGGATCGTTGCTGGCGCTCGCAACCTTGGCGGCCTCCATGAGGTGGCCGGCCCGCGGTGCGAAGGTGAAGCCCATTGCGCCACCCTGCTCGGGCGCCAGCCCACCGATGAAACTCTCGTACGTCGTGCCCGGGTGGAACTGGATGATGCGCCCGTGCCCGCCGTATTTTCCCTGCAGAATCCGCGTTGCCATCTCGGTCTTGCCAGTGCCAGGAGGTCCTTCCAGCACCACGTACTTGCGGCGCGCTAGGAGGCCCAAGACGTCGTCATCGTTGGTATTGGGCAGCGTGGTGGCCATCCAGGCCCGACGGATACGTTCAGTATCCTGACGAGCAGCGGCCATGACGCCAATGCGGCGCTCTTCGAAGAAGAGATCGAGGAATGCCTTAAGGGCATCCTCAACGACGCCGTCGCTTTCCCCGCGTTCCTCTGGAGGGACAACCAGGCCGTACAGCACGTGACCGTAGCGCTCAGCCGCCTGGTTCCAATGCTCGAGCCGAGGTTCGACCGTTCGCGGAAGCCTAAGGTCGATGCGCACCGGGTCCTGTTTCGCCCAGGCGAACGGGGCCCCGCGTGACCGCAGCCATGCCGTGATTGCCCTTACCTTGCGAGCATGCCCCGGTCGACCAAGCACGTCTTCGTCCGGCGCGAGGCCATTTGTACCAACAACCATGCCGATCAACGCCGGCTGGCCCGCCTCTTTCGAGGGGAACAAAACGAAGCTCATTCCGCCGTACGGTCCTGAGCGCTCTTGGCGAGGAGCGATGAGAGCCGCGAAAGGAACGTCGCGGTCACCCGTTGACGCGTTGACGCGGAGTTGGAAGCGGTTGTTGGTGGTGGCTGCCGCTTCCGAAAGGTCGTCGGGGGAGACGCGCTGGTACCGGGCTGGCAGGGCCCCTGCGAATGCTAGGCGGGCAGATTCCTGCCAGTCGGCCAAGGGGGTGTAGATGAGGTCGACTAGGCTTTGCATGCTTGCCTCTTATGCTACGCCGTGGCTTCGTCGGGATAGTGCGCCTTCACGGTCGCAGCTCCAAAGCACGGGCAGTGTGCCCGACCAGGAAACGCACGAAATGACGAGCCCAATGTGCAAGTGCGCAAGCTGGCAATTGCAGGCATTTCATGTTGCGTAGCGGAAAGAGGCTGACGGCCCGCTGCGCCAGTTCGTAAGTCCAGCCTTTCGCGACGGCGCCCTGCGAACCACGTGAGTCTCCGACAGGAGGTCGCCAAGAACCCTGCGCTTCGTGCAGAGTGACGCCCACGCAGAGAACATGCAACGGGTCACCGTGAAAGGTGGCCCATTATTCGAGGGGTTCTTCCGCCGCGCACTCACTGCCAGCTTCGGCACGGCCTCACGCCTACTTTGGCAGCAACGCCCTAGCCTTGCTAGCCACGTTTCCGCCGGTGCTGCCAAGGAAGAACGGGGTCGGGCCCATGTAGCGGCCGTCCGCGGCGAAGACGAGCATCCCGGGCGACTCCTTCTCGGCGTAACCCCAGGCGACCACGGGGTCGTCAACGCCACCGACCTCGTAACGGATGAGCGTGATGCCCTCCGCCCAACCGGTGTCCGGCCAGACGTGCTCGGGTAAAGGGTAGATCCTCTTGCCTGTCGTCAGGTAGTCCAGGATCTCCGTTCCGGCCGCGCTCTCTCCGAAGGTGGCGACGAACTCCTCAAAGGTGCTGCGCGGACCGTAATCGTGGGTCGGCGTGCCGTAGAACCCTTCCGCCAACGATTCTCGCGCCGGCTCGAGTAGGTAGACACGGAAGTCGGGTCGCTGCTCGACGAGCTGGTTCAGTTCCCGCTGGAGGCTACCCTTGACCAGGTCTTTGCAGAACTCGCAGTAGCCATCTCCAACGAGGACGAGGACCGGATTGCCGGCGCCAAGCGCGACGGATGGGGAGCTTCGCGCCACGTCGCCCAACGATGGGAGGGCGACCGAGTTGGCGTCGACCGCGTCCCAGTCGCCCGCGTTCGCTCTGGCCATCTGGGCGTCCAGATCCAGCCACTGCTGGCGGTAACCAGGCCGCACCTTGTCGCGCACGGTCCCGGAACCATCGAGGAGGTAGACGTGCGTGAGGTTCGTGTCGAAGGCCTCGCGGAACTGACCATCGGCGTCGTAGACGATGGGCACGCCGTACTCTTCGCCCCAGGCCTCGACGTACTTCTTGAGGCTGCGCGTCTCCACCACCAGGACCTGCACGTTGGGGTACTTCTTGGTCCACGAACTGGTGATCTCGCCGATGGCGCTGCAAAGGTTGCAGTCCTTCACCTGGGCGAACACTATCGCGGTGGGCACGCCGCGGCGCACCATCTCGCCGGCGGTGGTGAGCACCTCGGGGATCTCGACCACCACCCCGGGGGTCACCCTGGCCCCTACCCGGTAGGCTTGAGCGTCTGCAATCGCGAGCGTTAGCAGAGTGCCGATTAGGGCGGCCAGCACCGATCTCCGTAGCCTCATGAGCGGTTCCGTTCCTGGTCGGGTGAGAGTTCGCCGGCTCCGACCTACGCGCCTTCAGACGTCGCACGCGTTGAAGTAGGGTAGGGAAGGGTCCCTAAACGGCCGCTCAACGATCTCTCGGCGGCGTTCGAAT
>JACFNR010000059.1:0-8963 GCA_019454765.1 Trueperaceae bacterium
CCAGAAGAGTGCAAGAGAGTCGGGCATGTTGGCGAGGGTCTTCAAGATCTTGTGGCCTGACGGTACGCCCGCCCGCACCTTCAAGGGCCTACTGGAGCACCTGGCGACCATCACCCAGAACACCTGCAAGCACCCCGCCACGGGAGTGACGTTCCCCGTGACCACGAGTCCCAACGCCACCCAACAGAAAGCACTCGACCTGCTGACCAGCATCAGCGTGTAGACATCCCCCCGCACCCCGAGGATCCCGCATTTCACGTGCAGGACGAGAGAACTACCACCCCACCAACCGGAACTTCAGACTAGAGCAGGCCTGCTACTCTTGGCACGGTTTCGTTGATGTCGACAGTGGCAAAGAGCCAGGCAGCCGACGCAAACGCGAGCTGTGCCCGACCAATGTGCCGTGCTACGGGCTGTTCCACTCTGCCCGGATACGTCTGATTCTTGCCGTGACCGCAGCTTGTCGAAAGTCGGCTTGAGGCAAGATTGCGCGTACTGCTAGCCAAATCTCAATATCGTCCTCGAGCAACGTTCCCAACTCAATCATCGCGTCGGGGTCCCCGGAGCGCAGAACTGCCTGCTTGAGTGACTCCTCAATGTGCCACCGCAACCTTACTACTTCGGGCGCATCTGAGTCCGCAAGGAGGGGGCCCTTGTAGAGATCCAAAGCGTCCTGAACATTGCCCGATTCAAGGTTACTAAGAACCTGGATAAAGTCTGCGTCGAATAGCGTCTCCAGCCGATAGGGCGAAGCTGAGATGGGTAGTTGCTTTCGGAGCCTTGATACTGCGACCTTTGTCCTGTTGGCATCACCGGCATCGCCATATTGGAGAGCATGCAACTTCTCTGCAGTAAGTCCGCTTGGATTGGCCGCGAGGAGAGCTAATATCTCTGAGTTTCTCATGGAAAGCTGGAATTGGCCATCCTGCGTTTGCATGTAGCGAGACCCAAGAAGCCGCAGCTGAATGTGGTTTGTACTAGCCTCGTAAAGGCCTCGCAATTCTTCAAGACGAGGGTGATTGGCCGCCAGTAGCTTCCAGCCGGTATGCCCGAGCGCGTGAAGAAACTGCCTATTCTGCAAGAGTATGCTGCGCGCACCTGCCACATCACGCAGGTTAAGCCGGCTAATGGCGATCCAAATCGCTGCACGAGCAACGTGAAATGCTTGCCCAATCATTGCTAGCTTCCGATGGGCTTCGGACAGCACTTCCTCGGCTGCGCTGCTGGCCTTCCACGAAAGCACGATGCCGCGAGTCAATAGTCCGAGTGCTTCCTCCTGGTGTGAGCCAGTGCGGCTCAATGCATAAGCGATTCCTGCTAACTTTTCTGCCTCTAGGATCTTACCCTGGGCAAGCGCCAGGCAAATTAGGTCAACGGCGGTATGTGCAGCAAACCCTCTAGGTGCTTCGTTGAACTGCGCTCTGTACAGTTTCTCAGCGGCATCGTACTCGTCAAGTAGGAAGTGGAGGTCCCCCTTGCTTGACGTCAGTAACTCGAGCCCCGGGACTCCAGCGACGATATCCCCGACTGAGGCCTCAGCCAAAGACTCTTGGGCGGTGCCTAGGTCGCCGACGAGTATACTCGCAAACGCTAGGGTGGCGATCGCTGAGAGCCGCCTTGGGAGGTCGCGTACTCGGCGCCTGTCGACTTCCGACAGCGCCCACCTCGCCCATCCTTGCGATTCGAAGTATCGGCCGCGAGTAAGCTCCATCTGCGCAATGTCGATGCCACACGCAACCACTAAGTGATCGGCCCCAGCAAGGTCCGCCAACCGCATAGCTTCCTCAAACATCAAGAGGGGCGTCTCCCTATCCCCATGAAAGCCAAGCGCATAACCGTGTGAGCGAAGGGTAACTGGGGACTCCAACGCTGATAGAGCCTTGCTAGTCTCCGAGAGGGTGTCTTTCGAAGGTACCGCAAGCGCCGCAATTGCACGCAGTCGCGGGGCAGCATCCTTCTCGAGAACCCTGACGACTTCAGGCATCAGCGTGCTGTGCTGTCCAATCGCGCAAGCTGCGGCAAACCGCCAGAATAAAATGTCAGCGTGATTGCGAACGTCGTTGGGTAGTGCATCAAGTCTACCCAAGAAATACGCATGTTCTCCCAGGTTGAATAGTGCGTCGCCAGCACGATCCACTACCTCGAGCAGCCGCTCAGGTGCCGACATGCAGGCCCATTCAAGCGCCTGGACCCACATGCCCCTGCCCAGAAGCGAGTCGATTATTAGGCTGGGTGCACTTGAATGAGCCGGAGGTGAGGCCGCAGTCGCCCGCTGCGCGGGTTCTGCGCTTGCATGTCTCTGGGTTGCGTACACACGCATGCAGAACTCCTGATAATTGCCACCGCAATCCTCAAGCGCCTGTAACGCTGCGCCGATACCAATCCTGTTAGCCGCCTCGTCCACGGCCTCTTCTGCGGTAAGTCTTAGGAAGTCGGGATCAACAGAGGTCAACTGGAACTCAGATAGTTTCCCTACTTCACTACCAGAGATAACTAGTAGGCGACTCTCGGAATCCAACGCAAGCGCAAGGCTGTGGCAGTACTCAAGCGCGTATTCAGGCCATCCCAGTATGAGTCCTACCGGGCCAATATGCGCTTGATACTCTCTTAAGGCGTTGATGGCCTCATCGAACGTAACAAGGTCCCGCCCTAGGCCCGTCCCGAGCCCGCCTGCGATCGATTGAACAATGGACGATAACGATTCCTGTGCGCCGGCTTCAGGGTTGAACCAGAGGACAATGGTGGGAAGACTGTTCAGGCGGACGGTGGTGCCCACCAACTCAATGCCGCTTTCGCGACTGGTAACGAGAAGGGTGCGGGTGGGGAGGGTAGAAAGTCGCTTTTGAACTCGGGATCGCCAGCCCATGGTGGTCACGCAGTTCCCTTTAATGCAAATCTGAGGAAGTTGGCTGCAGAGGCGGGTAACCCGATTGCACCTGCTCTGCCCACCAAGCTTCACGATTTTGGACAACTCAATAGTTGACGGCATTGTGTCACGGAACTGCCGTGGCGCGCCAACCTCCTAGGCAAATGGCAACGTTGCATTTTGGCTCAGCCCTCGCACGGGTGAGCAATCGAAGCCAGGCGCTAGAGGTCTAGAGGCGAGCGTGGGACAATGTGAAAGCGACTTCTGGGTGCTTTCAGATGCAGAATCTGGGACGGTTGAGCAATTGAATAGGTCCATCCGCCAAGGCCAGTAGCCATATGCGCGCCTTCCAGGTCCACTTGAACATCGTGGGCCAGTCGTACTTGGCTTCCTGCTGTAGAACTAGAAAGGACTTTCGCGAGGATTGGACGATGATGCTGCATATTGACCCCCACCAATCTCCCACCGTCGACGTCACCACCAACCACGAGGAACCCACAACCCCCAGCCCCCCCGGGCCCCGGCGCCTCCCTCGGCTAAGATGACCCCACTGCTCTCAGGGGGCACCTCTCGCTTTCGGCCGTTCGCGCCTCGCCGCACGCGCCGTGCGCCGCGCCCCCCGTCTCGAGGTCGTGGTCGTGAGAACGTTGGGTCGCGTAGTCCTGGTCCTGCTGCTCCTGGTGGTCGTCGCGCTCGCCGCGGGCTTCGTCTACCTGCGGACGTCGCTGCCGCGCGTTAAGGGTGAGGTGACCGTCACCGGTCCCACCGGCGCCATCGAGATCGTGCGTGACGCGGACGGCATACCCCACATCTACGCTGGCAGCCACGCCGACGCCGTGTTTGGCCTCGGCTTCGTTCACGCCCAAGACAGGCTGTGGCAGATGGAGTTCCAGCGCCGCGTTGGCAGCGGGCGGCTGTCGGAGGTCATCGGGTCCGCCACGCTCAGCACGGACCGCTTCATCCGCACCCTCGGCGTCAAGCAGGCGGCGGAGAGCGGCCTGGCCGCGTTGTCGGCAGAAGCCCGCGCCCTGATCGACGCCTACGTGGCTGGCGTAAACGCCTACCTGGCGCAGCGCAAGGGCGCCCTGCCCGCCGAGTTCTTGCTGCTCGGCTTCGAACCAGAGGCCTTCGAGGCCGTCGACGTCCTCGTGTGGGCCAAGATGATGGCCTGGGACCTCGGCGACAACTGGGGCGACGAGCTCTTGCGCGCGCAACTCGCCAAGCAACTGGCGCCCACCGACCTGGCCACCATGATCTCGACCCTGTGGCCCGGCTTCGACGACGCCGGCACCGTCGTTGTGCCGCCGGACCTGGCGGCCGACCTTTCGAGCCTCGACCTAGAGGGGCTCCTCGAGCTGGCCGGCCCCGCCAAGCCCGACGGTTACGGCTCCAACAACTGGGTCTTGGCGGGCAGCGCCACGGCCACCGGCAAACCCATCCTCGCCAACGACCCTCACCTCGGCCTGCAGGCCCCCTCGCTCTGGTACTTCGCGCACCTGGTCGCGCCCGGCATCGACGTGATAGGGGCCTCGCTCCCCGGCACCCCGGCCGTGCTGCTCGGGCGCACCGATCATCACGCCTGGGGCTTCACCAACACCGGGACCGACGTCCAGGACCTCTTCCTCGAGCGGCTCGACCCGACCGACCCGGGGAGGTACCTGACGCCCGGCGGCTCGGAGGCGTTCACGCGGCGGCGCGAGGTCATCGCCGTCAAGGGTCAGGCCGACGAGGTCATCGAGGTCCGCGCCACGCGCCACGGCCCCGTCATCTCCGACGCCGACGCGCGTTCGCTCGAGGTCGCCACCGGCCCCCTCGGCGGGTCGGACGTCGTGCTGGCCTTCTCCTGGACCGCCCTCGCGCCCGGCGACCGCACCATCGAGGCCGTCCTCGGCATGAACACGGCCAGGAGCTGGGACGAGTTCGAGTCGGCCCTCGAGCTCTTCGTGGCGCCCATGCAGAACATCGTGTACGCCGACGTCGACGGCGTGGTGGCCTTCTACGCCCCCGCCCGGGTGCCCATCCGCGCCTCCGGCACGGGCGCCGTCCCGTCGCGCGGCTGGACGGGGGAGGGCGACTGGGTGGGCACGGTGCCGTTCGACGAGCTGCCGCACGTGGTGCGGCCCGCCAGCGGCCGGCTGGTCACGGCCAACCAACGCATAGTTCCCGACGACTACCCCCACTACCTCACCGCCGACTGGAGCGCCCCCTACCGCGCCGAGCGCATAGGCGCCCTCCTCGACGCGCAGGCGCGCGCCACCGTCGACTACTCGGTGGCCACGCAGCTCGACAAGGTCTCCCTCATGGCGCGCGAGTTCGCGCCGCTGGCGCTGGCCGCGCCCGCGCAGACGGACGGCGCCAAGCGCCTGCAGGCACTGCTGGTCGGCTTCGACGGCACCATGGACGAGAGCGGCAAGGCGCCGCTCGCGTTCGCGGCCTGGTACCGGCAGTTCGCCTACTCCCTCTACGTCGACGACCTCGGCTCCATGGCGCAGCGCTTCTTCGCGCTGCGGCCCGAACTCACGCGCGCCATCCTCGCGGGCGAACCCGACTGGTGCGACGACACCCGCACGCCCGGCATCGAGACGTGCGAGCAGATGGCGGCGCTGGCGCTCGACGCGGCGTGGCGCGAGCTGGTGGCCGCCTTCGGCGACGACACCAGCAAGTGGAGCTGGGGCAAGGCCCACCGCGCCGTCTACGAGCACGCCATACTCGGCGCCACCCCGCTGGCGCGCTTCGCCAACCTCGCCATCGGCAACGGCGGTGACGCCTTCACCGTCGACGCGGCCGGCTACGGCCTCGAGTTCGGCTCCTTCGACCAGAGCCACGGGCCCGGTTACCGCGCCGTCTACGACCTCGCCGGTGCCGGCGGCTGGTTCATCCACGGCACCGGCCAGTCGGGCAACCTGCTGTCGGGCCGCTACCGCGACTACCTTGAGCGCTGGCAGCGCGGCGACATGATCCCCATGCGGATCAGCAGGGCAGACGCGGAGAAGGGGAGCCTCGGCACCCTGCGGCTCCAGCCCCAGTGAGGGCGCCCCCAGGCCGCGGCGGCGCGCAGCTGCGGCTGGAGCCGTGGAGCGTCACCCACGGCGCCTCGTGGCAGGACGACGGTCCACACGACGACGACACGGGTGGCGCCGAGGCGCTCGACGAGGCCGCCGTGAGCGTTGAGCTCCCGCTGGCGGAGTGGCGCGGCCTGACGCCCACCGCGCCCGCCGCCGTGTCGCGCGTCTGGTTCCTCGACGGCATCAGGCGCGTCGAGGCGCGCGCCGTGCTCGACACGGCCGACGGCCAACGCTTCGCCGCCATCGGTAGCTGCGCCGTTGGCGCCGTCGAGTGCGCCCCAGACGGCAGCGCCCCCGCCGCCCTGTGCGCCGGCCCCATCACCGAACGGTGGTGCGCCGTCGCGGCTGCGAGCGTCGACCTCCCAGACCTCCTTGTCGGCGCGGGCGCGGCCGGCGCCGCCACCTACCGCGTGGTGGCGTGCCCCGGCGACGACCACCAGGCCCCCACCCTCGAGCTCCAACGCCGCATGCGCGCCGCCGAGGTCAGGCTGGTGGGCGAGCTGCGCGCCCGCCTGGCGGCGCAGGGCCGAACGACCGCCGGGGACGCCCCCCTCCTCGTCTGCGACGGGCCGCGCCCCTACGTCGGACCCGACGAGCGCGTGGTGGGCTACGTCAAGACCGTGCAGCAGCAACGCCTCCCCCTGGCGGCGTTCCGCGTGGTGCGCGCGCTCGAGGCGGGGGAGCGCTCCCCCGTCTACCTGGTGGGCAGCGGCCCGCAGGCGCGCTTCGAGTGGTACCTGCGGCTGCGCGACCCGAGGCCCTGGCTCCACTCCCTCGCCGGCAGCGTGCGCCTGCAGGCGCACGCGGGCGAGCGACCCCACGAGCTGCTGGCCGCCGCCAAGGCCGTGGCCGACTGGAGCGCCGCCAACCTGGGCCGCTTCGCGACGCGCGCCCACCAGGACCCGCGCGCGCCGCAGCAGCTCCTGCCCGTCAGGGCGCTCGAGGAGACGCTCAGGCGCCGGCTGGGCAACCCCCAGCTGCTGCGGCGCCGCCTCGAGGTGGCCCTGGCCGCGGGGAGCGGCGCGGCGTGAGCGGCGCACCCACGCCGCTCGGCCGCGTCCTCGGCACGGAGGACGCCACCCCCGTCGCCTTCTGGTTCCTCGTGCAGCCCGGTCACAAGGTGAGGCTCGACGACGTCGTCACCGTGCGCACCGCCGACCCCACGAGCGCGGAGCGCGGCGTCACCTTCTACGGCGTCGTCGATCAGGTGCGGCGCCGCCACGAGGGCCTCCAGTTCGAGGGCGACACGAACCTGGTGGCCGAAGGGCTCATGCCCGCAGACGAGAGCTACGCCGCTCACGTGCTCGTCACGCGCCTCGAACCCGAGGAGTTCCTGCCGCCCGCGCCGGGCGACGCCGTCTGGCCGGCCACCGGCGCCGCCCTCGAGAAGGCCCTCTACGTCGACGGCATGACGTCCCGCCTAGGGGCCGGGTTGCTACGCAGCGGCGACCCCGCCTACCTCAACCTCGACTTCGTCGACGGCACGCGCGGCGCCCACGTCAACATCTCCGGCATCTCCGGCGTGGCCACCAAGACGAGCTACGCCCTCTTCCTCCTCTACGCCCTGTTCCACGACACCGCCGGCCGCGGCGGCGCGCCGCTCCTCACCGACCCGGCCTCGGCGCGCGCGCTCGTGTTCAACGTCAAGGGCGAGGACCTCCTGTTCATCGACGAGCCCAACCGCCGCCTCGAGGCGGAGGAGGCCGCCTGGATGAGCCGCAACGGCGCCACGCGCGACCGCTACCAGACCCTCGGCCTACCCGCCGGGCCGTTCGCGAGCTGCGCCCTATACGCGCCGCCACAGGACACCCCCGGCGACCGCCTCGTGGCCGACGTCCAGGGACGCTCCGGCGTGACGCCCTACGTGTGGACGCTGTTCGAGTTCTGCCACCAACGCATGCTCGGCTTCGCCTTCGCCGACGTGAGCAGCATGTCTCAGCTCGAGTTCCTCCTGCAGCACGTCGAGGAGCGCCTCTTCCAGCTCGCCAGGCGCCAGAAGGACGAGGCGCGCGGCGGCTTCCCCGGCGCGGCGCTCGTGGTGCCCGACTACGAGCCGCCCCCCGAGCCCGGCAGCGTCCGCGCGCGCGTCGAGGCGGGAGCCAGGCGCCTGGGCGAGGAGGACGGCCTGTCGTGGGACGGCCTTGGCGCCGCCGCGGCCGGGCACCGGCTCGAACGCTTCGGCGACCTCGTCGACTACCTGCAGTACAAGCTCCTCGACCAGGACGCCGAACCGGCCGACGCCGAGCGCGGCGGCGACAGGGGTGGCGACCCCGCCTGGACGGCCCGCCAGAACCGCGGCACGCGCGAGGCGTTCGTGCGGCGCCTGCGCGGCGCCCAGAAGCACCTCTCGCGCCTGGTGCGCGGCGACCTCGGCGCCAAGGCGGCCGGCGCCGCCCGCCTCGACGTGCTCGGCTCGCAGCGGCAGGTTCACGTCGTCGACATCCACCAGTTGGCGCCGCTCGCTCAGATGTTCGTGGTGGGCGTGACGCTGCGCGGGCTGTTCGAGGCCAAGGAGCGCGGGCACCGCGGCAAGCTGTTCGTGGTACTCGACGAGCTGAACAAGTACGCGCCCGCCGAGGGCGCGAGCCCCATCAAGGACGTGCTTCTCGACATCGCCGAGCGCGGCAGGAGCCTCGGGGTCATCCTGATCGGCGCCCAGCAGACGGCCAGCGAGGTGGAGCGCCGCGTGGTGGGGAACGCCGCCGTGCGGGTGGCCGGGCGCCTCGACGCCGCCGAGGCGGAACGCCCCGAGTACCGCTACATGCCCGCCTCGACGCGCTCCCGCACCACCATCCTCGCGCCCGGCACCATGGTGCTCCACCAACCCGACGTGCCCACCCCGGTGCTCGTCACCTTCCCGTTCCCGGCCTGGGCCACGCGCGCCGAGGAGCGCGACGCGCGCGTCAGCGACGAGGAGGTCGGCGGGCTGCTGCACTGACGCCGGCGGTCGCCCCGGGCCACCCCGCCGTCGGCCCAGCCCGCTTACACTTGCCCACATGAAGCTGCTGCACACCGCCGACTGGCACGCCGGC
>JACFNR010000059.1:9063-11888 GCA_019454765.1 Trueperaceae bacterium
CCCGCTTACACTTGCCCACATGAAGCTGCTGCACACCGCCGACTGGCACGCCGGCCGGAGCCTCCACGGCGTCGACCGGACCCCGGAGGTGCGCGAGGCGCTGGGCGAGGTCGCCGAGCTGGCCAAGCAGGAGGCGGTCGACCTCGTGGTCGTGGCGGGCGACGTCTACGACAACCGCAACCCCAGCGCCGCCGCCGAGGACGCCGTCTACGAGTTCTTCCTCGACATCTCCCGCGCCGGCATCCCCAGCGTGGTCATCGCCGGCAACCACGACTCGCCGCAGCGGCTCGACGCGGTTGGCGACCTGCTCGGGCTGGCGGGCGTCCACGTGGTGGGCGCCTTCCGGCCCGCCGGCGGCGGGGGCGCCTTCGAGCTCACGCTCGGCGCCGAACGCGTCAGGGTGGCCGCCCTGCCGTTCCTGTCGGAGCGGCGCATGCTCGCCGCCGGCGACGTCATCGAGAAGGCGCCCGGCGAGCAGGTCGACCACTACCGCGGCGTCATGCGCAAGCTCGTCGACAACCTCACTGGCGCCATGACCCCCGCCCACGTCAACCTGCTGCTCATGCACACCACCTTCGAGGGGGCCACGCTCGCCAACTCGGAGTACGTCTTCCACAGCACCAACTCCTACACGGTGCCCGCCTCCGTGGTGCCCGACGTGGTGTCGTACGCGGCGCTGGGGCACATCCACAAGCCGCAGGGCGTGCAGGGCCTCGCCGAGAACAAGGCGCGCTACCCCGGCAGCCTCCTGCAGCTCGACTTCGGCGAGGCCGGCGACGGCAAGAGCGTCGTGGTGGCCGAGCTGGCGGCCGGCCGGCCGGCCGAGTACCGCCTGCACGAGCTGAGCGCCGGCAAGAAGCTGGCGCGCGTGGTGGTGGCGGAGGATGAGCTCGACCGGCGCGCGCTCGACCTGGCGAGCTTCCCGGGCTGGCTCAAGCTCGTGGTGCGCCTGCAGCGCCCGCGGCCCGGCCTCAAGGAGCGCCTGCAGCAGACGATCCCCAACCTGCTCGTCGTAGAGCAGCGGCTGCCGGGCGAGGACGCCGCGGACGAGGCGCCGCTCGACCTCTCGGCGCTGTCGCTCGCCGACAGCTACCGCGACTACCTCAGGAGCGAGCGGGGCGGGGCGGGGGAGGCGGAGCTCGTGCCGCTCTTCAGGACCCTCGAGGAGGAGGTCGGCGCGTGACGCCCCTGGAGCTCCAGCTCGAGGGGTTCACCTGCTACCGCCGCCTCGCGCGCGTGAGGTGGGGCGGCGCGGAGGCCGAGCTGTTCGCCGTCACCGGCCCGACAGGCGCCGGCAAGTCGACGCTCCTCGACGCCATCACCTACGCCCTCTACGGGCAGACGCCCCGCCTTGGCGCGAGGGGCCTCGAGTCGCTCCTCACCCCCGGCGCGACGGCCATGCACGTGCAGCTCACCTTCCGCGCCGCGCGGGGCGTCTACCGCGTCACGCGCGCCGCGCAACGGCGCGCCGGCGGCGTCACGACGGAGGTGCGCGTCGAGCGGGCCGAGGACGGCGCGGGCGCCTGGCGCCAACTGCCGGAGAGCGAGCGGGTGCGCGACGCCAACCGCGCCATCGAGGAGATCGTCGGCCTCGACTACGCCGGCTTCACGCGCGCGGTGCTGCTGCCGCAGGGCGCCTTCGACGAGTTCCTGCGCGGCGACGCCGCCGAGCGGCGCCGGCTCCTCGTGGCGCTCTTGGGCCTCGACCGGGTCGAGCGCGTGCGCGAGCTTGCCGGGCGCCTGGCGCGCGATGCCGAGGCCCAAGCCGGCGGGCTGGAGCGCCGCCTCGAGGAGGACTACGCGGACGCGACGGCCGCCGCGGCCCGCGAGCTGACCGACAGGCGCGACGAGCTGCGGGCCGAGGCGAGCGGCCTCGAGGAGCGGGTGACCGACCTGGAGGCGCGCCTCGTGGTGGCGCGCGACCACGCGCGCGTGGTCGGCGTGCTGGCGGCGCTGGCGGCGCGGGCGGCGGCGCTGGAGGGGGCGGCCGCCGGCGTGGCGGCGGCGCGGCGGGAGCTCGAGGCCGGCAGGCGGGCGTTGGCCCTCGAACCCGTCCGGCAGGCGCACGAGGCGGCCGCCGCGCGCGCCGAGCGGGCGGCGGCCGAGGCGGATGCCGCTGCCGCGCTCGCGGCCGACAAGGCGGCGGCCGCCACCCGCGCCGCGGCCGATCACCGCGCCGTGGCGGCCGCCGGCGACGAGAGGCGGCCCCGCGCCGAGCGGGAGCTAGACGCGCTGCAGGGCCTGGTGCCGGCGCTCGCCACGCTCCAACGCGTTGGCGGCGGCGCGCCCGGTGATGCCGACGGCGCCGCCGCCCCGCGCTGGCTCGACGAGGCCGAGTGGGCGCGCTGGCAGGT
This sequence comes from Trueperaceae bacterium, assembly GCA_019454765.1. Classification (NCBI taxonomy): domain Bacteria; kingdom Thermotogati; phylum Deinococcota; class Deinococci; order Trueperales; family Trueperaceae; species Trueperaceae bacterium. The sequence continues at coordinate 11,418 of JACFNR010000059.1, forward strand.
GGCCGAGGGCCAGCTGCCGGAGCTCGAGCGGGCGACGGCCGCCGAGGCGCAGGCCAGGCGCCGCGCCGAGCGGGCCCGGCGCGAGGAGGCCGACGCCAGGGCGGCGGCGGAACGCGCCGAACGGGAGCTGGCGCGGCGAGCGGAGGAGGGCAAGGCCCTCAAGGAGGAAGCCGAGCGGCGCCAGGCCGCCCTCCAGGCCGCCACGCTGGCCGACGCCGTGGCCGCCGTGCGCTCTCACGTTCACGTGGGCGAGCACTGCCCCGTGTGCGGCAACCCCGTGACCGCGCTGCGTGGGGGCGGGGGCGACGCCGCGCTGGCCGCCGCCGCGGCGGCCGCGCGGGATGCTACGGACCGGCTCGAGGCCGCCCGCGCCGACTACGTCGCCCACCGCTCCACGCTCGCCGCCGCCTCCGAGCGGCGCGACGGTGCCGCCGCGGTCGCCGCCGACGCCGCGGCTGCCGCCGACGCCGC
>JACFNR010000060.1:0-1711 GCA_019454765.1 Trueperaceae bacterium
TCTGCGGTTCATCTGGTACCTCCGTTGGTCCTGCAAGTGCGAGGAGTATGGAGCCTGCCGGAACCCGTGGTGCGTGGTAATCAGGCGGCATCCGTGGTCAGTGAGCAGGTTGTAGCAGGGTGGGTCTTACGTTGTTCGCACGGGGAACTGACGGGCTCCTTACCTCTCGGGTCGGTAGGGGACCCCGTCAGTCTCCCGTGATAGTCCCGGCCCCATGCTGCGCGCACGTATGACACCCTCCCCCGAGCTACGCCACCCGCGCAGGTTCCCCCCTAGCCTCCTCGCGCTCGCCGCCGCGGTGTTCGTCGGCACGGCCGCGGCGGCCGGCCCGACCCTCGCCGCCGGCGTGGCGCCCCTCGCGGGCGCTTGGCCGGCCCTCACCGTCTCGGCCGCCCTGCCGTTCGCCGTGGTGGATTCCGAGGAGGGGCCGGTCGAGTTCGCCGGTCGGCTCGACGTGAGCACCCTCCTCGACTTCCCGACGCCGCCGTCGCTGGCTATCCTCGGCACGGCCACGCTCACGGGGCACGACTGGGTCGACCCCTACGCCGGCGTTGGGGCGGCGTTGGGCTGGCGCGGCGGCGCCGGGGCGCCGAGCGCCTTCGTCACGCCCGTGGCGGTCGTAGGGGTCCGCGTCCCACTGGGCGCCGTCTGGGCGGCCCGCATCGAGGGCGGCTTCGCGCCCCTCGTCGGCACCGCTTCCTTCGTGGTCGGCATCGAGGTGACGCCGTGGTGAGCAAGCTTCTCAAGACGCTGTTCGTGCCCGTGGCCATCCTCGTGGTGGCGGCCTGCAGCGGGCCCGCCAACCTCCCGGTGGAGCTGCGGCTCGACTCGATCACACCGGCCAGCGGGCTGCCCGGCGAAGCCGTGACGCTCGCGGGGCTCTTCACGCCGGGCGTGAGCGTGACCGTGTGCGGCCTGCCCCTCGGCGCCCTCAAGCTGGGCGAGGCGGAACGCGTGGTGGTGGCGCCCGGCATTGGCGGCCGCGGCCCGGCCACCGGCAGCGCCACCGGCACCATCCCGAACGTGCCTGCCGGCGCGACCTGCCCCGTCGAGCTCGTGCGTGACGGGCGGGTAGTGGCGTCGGCCACCGTGACCTTCACCTCCACGGCGGAACCGGCCGGGCCGACCGACCCCGAGGAGCCGACCGACCCGGAGGAGCCCACGGACCCGGAGGAACCGACCGACCCGGAGGAGCCCACGGACCCGGAGGAACCGACCGACCCCGAGGAGCCCGTGGCGGAGGTCTTCGTCATCTCCCCGGCCGGCGAGGAGCTGCTGCTCGGCTCCATCACGCAGTTCGGCGCGCGGAGCGTGGCCGACGAGGCCGACGTGACGACGGCCGTCACCTGGAGCTCGTCGGACGAGGCGGTGGTGACGGTGTCGAACGTCCCCGGTAGCGTGGGCATCGTCTCCGCCGTGGGGGTCGGTGTTGCCACGTTGACGGTGAGCTCGGACCTCGGCACCGGCACGGCCGAGGTGTCGGTGGTGGCGGGCATGGCCGAGGTGACGGGCGTGGTGGTGAGCGACGTGGCGGGCGCGTCCATCGGTCGTTCGAACACCTCCCGCAACGTGGCCGTCGACAAGCGCCTGCGCGTCCACGTCGTGTGGAGCGAGGGCACCAACCTGCGCTACACCCGCTCCACCCCCGGCGGAGCCGAGTTCGGCGCCAGCGTCGTCCTCAGCGCGGGTTTCGAGCCATGGGCCGGCGCGA
>JACFNR010000060.1:1811-5139 GCA_019454765.1 Trueperaceae bacterium
GTGAGCCTCGTGTACTTCGACGTGCTGGTCGATCCCCGCAACGGCGACGTCTACGTCGTAGGCGACGACCCCACCATCCACCACGCCGTGAGCCACGACGGTGGCGCCACGTTCAGCGACTACACCCGTGTCGACGAGGCCTACGCGGTGTACTACTCCGACTACAGCATCGGTCAGCTCGGCCGGATCGTGGTGGCCGGCGGCGGCATGGACCTGGAGACGAGCGTCTGGAACGTGGACGCCGACGCCTGGTCGCGCGGGCCGGGCGGCCAGCCTGTCGAGAGCGAACGGGCGAGCGCCGCCATCGACGCCGCTGATCACATCCACGTGATCTCCGTCGCGATGGGGGCGGTGACGCTCTCCTCGAGCACGGACTCGGGCGCCACCTACTCGTCGGTGCCGGTCGCGAGCGGGAGCGAGGCCGACATCGCGCCGTCCACCTTCGTCGTGGGGGCGCCGGTCATCTACAACGACGAGGGCGTCATCAGGTACGCCTTCGTGCCTAACCCGCCGGCCCTGGCGCCCCGTTGAGGCGCGGGTAGCACCCAGCGAGGCGCGGGCGCCGGGACGTGATGGTCCCGGCGCCCGCCGCCGTTGTGGGGCGTTGACAGCCTCGCCGCGGCGTGCCTAGAATCTGTATCAGTTCTTGTTACTTGTAACGGAAGGGTGGGCGTGGAAGAGTTCCTCCTGAGCCAGGTGGCCGAGATGTACTACCTGCGCGGCCTCAAGCAAGCCACCATCGCCCGTCACTTCGGGGTCTCGAAGATGCAGGTCTCGCGGCTCCTCCAGAAGGCGCGCGACGTGGGCATCGTGCGGATCGACGTCCGCTACCCCGGCACGCTCCCGCGCGACGAACGCGCCGCCGAGGAACTGTCCCGCAGCTTCGGGCTGCGAGACGCCCTGGTGCTCCAGGTGGAGGCCGAGGCCGACAACAGCTTCTCCTACGGCGCCGCCCGCTACGTCAGTTCGCTCGTCCAGCCGGGCACCATCCTCGGCGTCGGCTGGGGCCGGACCGTCTCGGCCGTGGCCGGCGCGCTGCCCGAACGCGCCGACGCCACCGTCAGCGTCGTCCAGATCGTCGGCGCCTTCGGGGCGTCGGCGAGCGAGACGCCCTACGACGCCTCCAAGCTCTTCGCCGAGCGCCTCGGAGCCAGACTCTGGGCGCTGCACGCGCCCGCCTTCCTCGAGTCGCGCGAGACGCGCGACCGCCTGATGCAGGAGCCGAGCGTGCGCAGCACCCTCGAGGTGGCGGCCAAGGCCAACTACGCCCTGGTCGGGATCGGCACGGCCGACCAGCACACCAGCACCTTCCACCACGCCGGCTACCTCACCAGCGCCGAGATACAGGACCTCATCGCCAACGGGGCGGTGGGCGACGTCCTGGGCCACTACGTCGACGCGAGGGGCAAGGAGATCGAGCACCGGCTCAGCCGCAACTTCGTCGGGCTCTCCCTCGCCGGCTTCCGCCAGGTCCCCACCAAGGTGGCGGTGGCGCGCGGCCGGCACAAGGCGAGCGCGATAGCGGGGGTGCTGCGCTCCGGCGCGATCGACGTTCTGGTCACCGACGCGGCCACGGCCGCGGACGTTCTTCACCTGGGCGGCGGGCGCACGGACCGCCGCGCCGCCGCGACAGCGAAGGGGTGAGACAGGCAGCGATCAGCGAGGCCGTTGCAACTGGCGCCGGCGGCGCGGCCGCCACGCCGGGTCCAGCGGAGGGCCGGTGCCCGCGAGGGACACCACGAGAGACGAGCACCAATGGAAGGTCGAGGAGGCACTACATGTTGCAGAGGCCGCAATCCCCCGTCAAGTGGTTCGGTGCCCTCGCGGCGCTGGTCACCCTCGCCGCGCTGCTCGGCGCGGCGTTCGCCCAGGACGCCCAGCTCGAACCCAAGCTGGTCCTGTACGCGTCCCACCCCACCGAGATGGTCGACTTCTTCACCAGCCGGTTCACCGAGGAGTACGGGGTCGAGGTCGAGCTCGTGTACGCCGGCACCGGCGAGCTCCTGGCGCGCATAGGCGCCGAGGCCGCCCGGCCGCAGGCCGACCTCATGTGGGGCGGCGGCTCCGACACCGGCGCCTCCAAGCCCGAGCTGTTCCTGCCCTACGACTCGCCCGCCCTCGAGGGCGTCACGCCGCAGTACCGCGACGAGGCCGGCTACAACGTGCCGTTCGACGCCTTCACCATGGTCCTCCTCTACAACAAGGACCTCGTGGCGGCCGACGCGGTACCGCAGACGTGGGCCGACCTCACCGACCCGAAGTGGAAGGGCAAGGTCGTGCACGCCAACCCCGCCACCTCCGGCTCCGCCTACGCCGCCATGGTCGGCTGGCTGGGCATAGGCGGCTGGGAACTCGTCGAGGCGCTCGCCCGCAACCAGGTCATCGCCGAGAGCTCGAGCGCGCCCTTCACGCAGGTCGGGCAGGGCGAGAACGCGATAGGCGTGGCCTACGAGGAGGGCGCCTTCAGGTGGCTCCCCTCCGGCAAGGTCGGCATCGTCTACCCCTCCGACGGCGTGCTCGTCGGCACGGGCGGGCTCTTCATCGTGCGCGGCGGGCCGCACCCCAACGCGGCCCGCGCCTTCGCCGACTTCGTCATCGCCCGTGAGCAACAGCAGGCCCTCGCCGACAACTTCCCCGGCCGGCGCCCGACCCACAAGGACGTCAAGCTCAACCCGGCCATGACGCCGTTCGAGGAGCTCAACGGCATCATCTACCCCGTGGCGGAGGCCGCCGCCAGGCGCGAAGAGTACCTGGCGCAGTGGCGCCAGATCATGCTCAGGACGCGCTGAGGCGCGAAGCACACCAGCTCGGTCCGGGGCGCCAACTCGGCACCGCCCCGGACCGGGGCGACGCCCCGCCCGGAGAGAGGAAGGTGAGGACGTAGAGTGACGACGCCACACGAGACGCACGTGTCGCTGGTCGACCTCGTCGTGCAGTTCCCCGGCACGACCGCCGTCGACAGCGCCACCCTGGACGTCGCCCCTGGCGAGTTCTTCTCCCTCCTGGGCCCGAGCGGCTGCGGGAAGACGACCCTCCTGCGCACCATCGCCGGCTTCTACCGCCAACGCCAGGGCGGCATCTGGTTCGGCGACACCCGCATGGACGCCGTGCCCGCCCACAAGCGCGACACGGGCATGGTGTTCCAGAACTACGCCCTCTTCCCGCACCTCACCGTGGCCCAGAACGTGGCCTACGGGCTGAAACCACGCCGCGTGCCGCGCGCCGAGGCGGACGAGCGCGTGCGCCAGGCGCTGGCCCTCGTCGACCTCACCGGCCTGGAGGACCGCAAGCCGCGCCAGCTCTCGGGCGGTCAACAGCAGCGCGTGGC
>JACFNR010000060.1:5239-11804 GCA_019454765.1 Trueperaceae bacterium
GACCGCATCGCCGTGATGTTCGGCGGCCGCATCGAGCAGGTGGGCACGCCCGAGGAGATCTACGAGCGGCCGGCCAACCGGCGCGTGGCCGAGTTCGTGGGGGAGGGCAACTTCCTCCCCGCCACGGTGCGCGCCGTGGCCGGTGCGGCCGCCACGGTGGAGGTGGCGGGCGTCGGCAGCCTCGAGGCCGAGGCCCGCGAGGACGCCCGGCCGGGCCGGGCCGTGGTGGTCGGGTTCAGGCCGCACGACGTGACGCTCGCGCCGCTCCCGGCGGGCGGGGCCGGCGGCGGGCTCGTGGGCACGCTACTCAGCCGCACCTACCTGGGCGACGTGGTGCGCTACGAGCTCGAGCTGGCTAACGGCGCCACCGTGATCGCCGAGAGCTACGCCAGCGCCGGGCCCCCGGGCCAGGTGGGCGAGCGCTTCGCGCTCGGCGTGGCGCCCGGGCGGGCCCGGCTCTTCGCCGCCGAGGCGGGCGGCGCCGCGCCCAGCGCGCCCGAGACGGCGCCCGTCAGACGCGCCGGCGCCGACTCCGCCCTGGCGGGAGCGTCCTGATAGCGGTGGTCGCCGCTCGCGGCGCCGCCCGCCAACCGTGGGGCTTCTGGAACTGGGCCACCCTCGCCTCGGCAGTCATGTTCGCCGTCCTGCTGGTGCTGCCACTGCTGGCCGTGCTCGCCTCGAGCCTGGCGCCGGCGGGCGCCGGCGCCGCGCTGCCCGGTTACAGCGCGTGGTCGACCTATGTCGAGTTCTTCAAGTATCGGTACTACTACGGCACCCTGCTGAACAGTCTCTTCGTCAGCGTCCTGGCCACGCTGGTGGCCGTGCTGATCGGCTTCCCCCTCGCCTACCTGGTCACCCGCTTCGAGCTCCCCGGCAAGCTCTGGGTGCGCGCCGCCGTGGTGCTGACCTTCGTGTCGCCCCCGTTCATCGGCGCCTACGCCTGGATCCTCCTGCTCGGCCGCAACGGCGTGATCACCCAGACGCTCGCCAAGCTGGGCGTGACGCTGCCGAGCATCTACGGCTGGCCCGGCATCGTCCTCGTGTTCAGCCTCCAGGCCTTCCCGTTCGTGTTCCTGCTCGTGTCGGCCGGTCTGCGCACCGTGGACCAGAGCCTCGAGGACGCGGCCATCAACCTGGGCCGCACGCGCCTCGGCGCCCTGCGCACCGTGCTGCTGCCCCTGGTGCTGCCGTCACTCTCCACGGGCGCCCTCCTCGTCTTCGTCACCACCTTCGCCGACTTCGGCACGCCGATGATCATCGGCGAGGGGTTCCGGACGCTGGCGGTGCTCGTCTACACCGAGTTCGTCAACGAGTTCGGCGGCAACCCGCAGGTGGCCAGCACCCTCTCCGTCATGCTCCTCACCGTCACCATCGGCGCGCTGCTCCTGCAGCGCGGCTACGCCAAACGCACGGCGCACGGCCAGGAGGCCCTGCGCCCCCTCGGCGTGTTCCGCCTCTCGCGGTTCGGCACCGCCCTCGTGAGCGTCGTCGTCTACGGCCTCGTGCTGGTGGCGTTCCTGCCGGGCCTGGCCATCATCGTGTCGTCCTTCCTCAAGTCGCAGGGGCCGCTGCTCGTGCCCGAGTTCTCGCTCGCCGGCTACGCCCTCGCCAAGCGGCTGCCGCTCGCGCTCCGCAACACCCTCACGTTCGTCACCCTCGCCACCCTCCTCTGCGTGGTGGCCGGTAGCGTGATCGGTTACGTGGTCACGCGCCGCCGCGGACCGCTGGTGACGGCCATCGACACCATGTCGATGATCCCGTTCGCCGTGGCGGGCGTGGTCCTGGGCATAGGCATGTCGCTCACGTTCGGCGGGGCGCCCCTGTTCCTCGCCGGCACGGGCGCCATCCTGGTGCTGGCGTACTTCGTGCGGCGCCTGCCCTACACGGTCAGGTCCGTCTCCGGCATGCTGCACCAGACCGGCACGCAGCAGGAGGAGGCCTCCATAAACCTGGGGGTGGCCCCTCCGGCCACGTTCCTGCGCATCACCGTCCCGCAGGTCGCCCCGGCCATCATCTCCGGCGCGCTCCTCACCTGGGCCACCACGGCCCGCGAGTTCAACACCACCGTGATGCTCTACGTGGGGCAGACGCGCACGCTGCCCGTCGAGGTCTTCACGCAGGTGCTGCAGGGCAACTTCGGCGCCGCCTCCGTGGTCGGCACCGTCCTGATCGTGACGACCCTCGTCCCGATCGTCATCCTGTTCAAGGTCTTCGGCGAGGGCGAGGACGTCCTCGTCTGACAGCCGATCTCATCAGGGGTGCTCCCCCAGCGGCCGCGCGCTCGGTGCCGGCCGGACGCAACCATGGCCGGCGGCCGCGCGCCGCCGGAGCGAGAGGGTGATGGTGGAAGACTTCGAGACGATCTCCTGGCACGAGGGCAAGCTGGTGCTGCTCGACCAGCGCGCACTCCCCGCCGAGGAGCGCTACGTTAGCTGCCACGACGCTTCCGCCGTGGCCGCCGCCATCCGCGACATGCTCACGCGCGGCGCGCCGGCCATCGGGATAGCGGCCGCCTACGGCGTGGTCCTCGCCGCCCGCGCCCACGCCGGCGCGGACGCCCCAACGCAACGGCGAGAGCTGGCCCGCGCCGACGCCGAGCTTCGCGCCGCCAGGCCCACGGCCGTGAACCTCTTCTGGGCCCTCGACCGACTGCGCGCCCTGTGGGAGGAGGGCGGCAGCCCGCCGGAGGTGGCCGCGCGCCTCGAGGCCGAGGCGAACGCCATGGCCGCCGAGGACGCCGCCACCAACCGCGCCATCGGCCGCCACGGGCTGCCGCTCGTGCGCCAGGGGGCCAGGCTGCTGCACCACTGCAACACGGGCGCCCTCGCGACCGCCGCTCACGGCACGGCCCTCGGCATCGTCCGCACCGCGCACGAGGCCGGCCGCGACGTCCACGTCTTCCTCGACGAGACCAGGCCGAGGTTGCAGGGCGCGCGCCTGTCGGCGTGGGAGCTGGCGCGGCTCGGCGTGCCGCACACGCTGATCGTCGACGGCGCGTCGTCCGCCGTGATGGCGCGCCTCGGCATCGACCTGGTCCTCGTTGGCGCCGACCGGATTGCCGCCAACGGCGACACGGCCAACAAGATCGGCACCTACAACCTCGCCGTGGTGGCGCGCCACCACGGCGTGCCGTTCTACGTCGCCGCCCCGCTGGCCACCGTCGACTTAGGCCTGGCGACGGGCGCCGCCATAACCATCGAGGAGCGCAGCGGGGAAGAGGTGACGCGCATGGGAGACACGGAGCTCGCGCCTCCCGGCACGCCCGTCTACAACCCGGCGTTCGACGTGACCCCCCACGCGCTCATCACCGGCATCGTCACGGAGCGAGGCATCGCCTACCCCCCCTTCACCCTCAGCCTGGCCGCGCTGGCCGGAGAGAAGGAGCACCACCATGGCTAACCCAGCCCCGGTCCCCCGGACGGTCGAGGAGGTGGCCGACGGCATCCGCCGAAGGGTCACCCAGTTCACGCTGAGCAACCGCGGCGGTTACCTCTCGCAGGCGTGCTCGTCGGCCGAGATCTTCGCGGCCCTCTACGGCGAGCTGCTGCGCCTCGGCCCCAGCGCCGCGCCGCTCGTGCCGCCCCCCTTCACGGGCGTGCCAGGCCGCAACCCCGCCTACGCCACCGGCGCGGCCTACAACGGCCCCAAGGGCCCGGACCTCGACCGCTTCTTCCTCAGCCCCGTCCAGTACGCGCTCGTCCTCTACGCCACGCTGGTCGAGGTGGGCCGCATGGCGCCCGAGGGGTTGGCCATGTTCAACCAGGACGGCGGCACCGTCGAGATGATCGGGGCCGAGCACTCGCCCGGCCACGAGCTGATGGCGGGCTCCCTCGGCCAGGCGCTCAGCCAGGTCATAGGGGTGGCGCTGGCGCGGCGCCAGCGCGGCGACACCGGCAAGAACTGGGTGTTCATGTCGGACGGTGAGATGATGATCGGTCAGACGTGGGAGGCGTTCGAGACGCTCGCCCACTACGCCCTCGACAACGTGGTGGTGGTGGTCGACGCCAACGGGCAGTCGGCCGACGGCGCCATAGGCGACGTGATGACGACAGAGCCGCTCGGCGCCCGCCTGACGGCGTTCGGCGCCTCCGTGGCCGAGGTGGACGGGCACGACGTGAGCGCCCTGGTGGCCGCCGCGCGCGCCCCGCACCCGGGCAAGGCCCGCGTCATCGTGGCCCGCACCGACCCGCACCGCGGCGTCGACGTGTTGGCCGGCCGCGCCCCCAAGCTCCACTACGTGCGCTTCACCAGCGACCACGAGCACGCCGTGCTCGCCGACTACTACGCCAGCAAGTGGGAGGCCGACAGATGAGGCTCGAGAGCCAAGTGCACGAGCGCAACCTGGTGAGGTGGGCGGCCGACAGGCCGGAGGTGGTCGTCTTCTCGGCCGACCTGACCAGCTCCACGGAGGCGCGCCTGTTCCAGGAGACGTACCCGGAGCGCTTCTACAGCTTCGGCATGACCGAGCAGAACATGGTGGGGGTGGCGGGCGGCATGGCGCGCGAGGGCTACACCCCGTTCCTCCACACCTTCGCAGTCTTCCTCTACCGCCGCGCCCTCGATCAGATCCAGATGAACGTGGCGTACCCCAACCTGCCGGTGCGCATCTTCGGCTTCCTGCCCGGCGTGACCACCCCCGGCGGCGCCACCCACCAGGCGATCGACGACATCGCCATCATGCGCGCCCTGCCCAACATGACGGTGCTCGAGACGGGCGACGCCGCCGACGTCGAGAGCGTCCTCGACGTGGCGCAGGCCGTGCCCGGCCCCGTGTACGTCCGTATGCTGCGCGGGCAGATCCCTCGCCTCTTCACCGACCCCATGCGACTGGGTAGACCGCGCACCCTAAGCGAGGGCACCGACGTCACGCTCCTCACGGCCGGCATCACCACGGAGGAGGCCATGCGCGCCTCGCAGGCGCTGGCCGCCAAGGGGGTGAGCCTCGAGCACCTCCACGTCACGACTCACAAGCCGTTCGACGCGGCCGCCGTGCTGCCCTCCCTAACCAAGCCGCGCTACGGCGTGATCACCTTCGAGAACCACTCGGTGATCGGTGGGCTGGGCACCGAGGTGGCCGAGGTCATGGCCGAGCACGGGGTCGGCGTCCCGCTGCTGCGCCTTGGCATCCCCGACACCTACGTGCACGGCGGCAGCAAGCCGTACCTCATGCGCTACTACGGCCTGGACGCCGCCGCGCTGGTGCGCGGCGTGGAGCGCCTGCTTGGCAGGAGCCTGGGCATCGAGGAGGAGGACCTGGCCGCCGTGCGGGTCGAGCCGGTGCACGACAAGTTCCGGGCGGAAGCACTCTGATGCCCCGGCGCGCCGAGGCACGGGTGCCCACCGGACGCCGGGTCGGTGCCCGGCCGCGCGGGCGCCGCGGCGCGAGGCCCTGACGTGTACGGGGGCGCGTTCGAGTTCTCCGGCGAGCGGTTCGACGCCACCTACCGCCTCTTCGGCCCCAAGGACGAGGCGCTCGGCACGGCCAAGGCCATCGCCGTCGAGCAGACCATCGAGTTCCCGCTGGACCTCGTGGACGGCCCCATCGCCGCGCACGTGGTTGGCCGCCTCACCGGCTTCGAGGAGGGCGAGCCCGGCAGCTTCGACGCCACCATCAGCTACGCGCTCGAGTCGGCGGGCGCCGAGCTGACGCAGTTCCTGAACGTGCTGTTCGGCAACTCCAGTCTCCTGCCCCGCATCAGGCTCATGCGCGTGCGCCTGTCGCCCGGCCTGGCGCGGCGCCACGCCGGGCCGCGCCACGGACGCGGCGGGGTGCGCGCCCTGGTGGGAGCGGACGACGGTCCGCTGCTCGCCACGGCGCTGAAACCGATGGGGTTGGGCGCGAACGCCCTGGCCGGCATGGCGTACGAGCTGGCGCTCGGGGGCATCGACCTCATCAAGGACGACCACGGGCTGGCGGACCAGCCGTTCGCCGCCTTCGCCGAGCGCCTGGAGAAGTGCGTGAGCGCCGTGGAGCGCGGCCGGCGCGACGGCGGCACCCGGGCCGTGTACGTGCCCAACGTGACGGCGCCCGGCGGCGAGACCCTCGAGCGCGCCCGGCTGGCGCGCGCGGCCGGCGCCGGCGCGCTGCTGGTGGCGCCCGGGCTGGTCGGTTTCGACCGGATGGAGGAGCTGGCGCGCGAGGTCGGCCTGCCCATCATCAGCCATCCGGCGTTCCTGGGCGGCTTCGTGGCCGGCGAGTGCAGCGGCATCGATCACTACGCCCTGTTCGGCCAGCTGCAGCGCCTCGCGGGCGCCGACGTGGTGGTGTTCCCCAACTACGGCGGGCGCTTCTCCTTCTCGCAGAGCGAGTGCCGCCGCATCGTGCGTGGCGTCGCCGACGACCTGGCGGGGTTGGCGCCGATCCTCCCGGCGCCCGGCGGCGGCATGACCCTCGCCCGCACGGCCGAGCTGCTCGAGTTCTACGGCGACGACGTGGTGTTCCTGATAGGCGGCGACCTGCATAGGGGCGCCGCGGGCCTGGCCGCGAACGCGCGCGCGCTGCGCGACAAGGTGGAGGAGCGCCGCGCCGGCAGGAGGCTCAGCGCCGGCTGACCCGTGCCACCAA
>JACFNR010000061.1 GCA_019454765.1 Trueperaceae bacterium
CGCCTGGCCATCATCGACCTTGCCGGGGGCGACCAACCCATCTCCGACGAGGGCGGCCGTTACTGGGTGATGCAGAACGGCGAGATCTACAACTTCCCGGAGCTCATGGTTGAACTCGAGTCCCTAGGCCACACCTTCAGGACGCGCTCGGACACCGAGGTCGTGGTCCACGCCTTCGAGGAGTGGGGAGAGCGCTGCCTCGACAGGCTCAACGGCGAGTTCGCCCTGGTCGTCTTCGACCGCCTCACGCGGCGGGCGTTCCTTGCCCGCGACCGCTTCGGCGTCAGGCCGCTGTTCGTGGCGGACCTGGGCGGCGACCTCGTGTTCGCCTCCGAGGCGAAGGCCGTGCTGAGGCATCCTCGTGCAGAGCGGCGGCTGGATCCGTTCGCGCTCGTCGAGACCTTCACGCTGTGGGCCGTGCAACCGGATCGCAGCGCCTTCCCGGGGGTGAGGGAGCTTCCGGCCGGGCACTACATGTGGGTCGGCGAGGCCGGGCCGGAGACGCCGGTCTGCTGGTGGGACATCCGCTTCGGGCCGCGCGACGGCGCCAGGGTGGCGCCGCCTGAGGAGTTGCAGGAGGAGCTCCTCCAGTTGCTCGACGACGCGACTCGGATCAGGTTGCGGGCCGACGTGCCCGTCGGCGTTTACCTGAGTGGTGGACTCGACTCCAGCGCCACCACGGCTCTGGCGCGTCGACACAGCCGCGGCGTGCTCGAGGCGTTCAGCGTGTCGTTCGAAGACAAGCGCTTCGACGAGTCGCCGTACCAGCGACGCATGGCCGCCGAGCTGGGCGTCAACCTGAGGAGCATCGCGGTCTCCGACGCCGACGTCGCACGCGCCTTCCCAGCCGTGGTCAGGCACGCGGAGAAGCCCATGCTGCGCACGGCGCCCGGGCCGCTCCTGCTCCTATCGCGCTTCGTGCGCGATTCCGGGTTCAAGGTCGTCCTGACCGGCGAGGGCTCGGACGAGTTGCTAGGCGGCTACAACATCTTCCAAGAGGCCATGGTGAGGCGCTTCTGGGCGCGCGACCCCGGCTCGAGCCTGCGGCCGCGCCTGCTCGGTAAGCTCTACCCCTACCTTTCACGCGACCTTCAGCAGGGTGGCGGGTTCATGGCCGAATTCTTCAAGGCCGGCATGCTCGATCTCGACGACCCGCTCTACAGCCACCGGCCGCGCTTCCGCACCACGGCCCGCAACCTGCGCTTCCTCGGCGCCGACGTGCTTGCTGGGGCGGGCGAGGTGGGCGACCCCGAGACCCGGTTGATCGACCGCCTGCCCGCGGAGTTCCCGACGATGGGACCGCTCGGCCAGGCGCAGTACCTGGAGATAGCCACGTTCCTGACGGGGTTCCTGCTGCACTCGCAGGGCGACAGGATGCTCATGGCCAACTCGGTGGAGGGGCGTTTCCCGTTCCTCGACCCGAACGTGGCGGAGTTCGCGGCGGCGCTGCCCGAGCGGCTGCGCCTTCGCGACGTCCACGAGAAGTACCTGTTGCGCAAGTCATTGGCCGGCGTGGTACCCGCCGAGGTCGCGGAACGCCCCAAGCGTCCGTACCGTGCGCCGATCCTCAGAGCCTTCTTCGGGCCGGGGGCGCCCGAGTACGTCGGGGCGCTACTGGAGCCCGGACGAGTGGCGTCGACGGGCTTATTCAACGCTCCGCACGTAGAGAAGCTGGCCAAGAAGGCGGCGCGTTACGCGGAGGTGGGCCTGAGCGAGAGCGACGAGATGGGGCTCGTGGGCGTGCTGTCGACCATGCTGCTCGACGACGCGCTCGTGAGGCACCCCGTGCTGGCCCCCGCGGCCGTGCCCACGCGGCTCGTGGACCGCGGGGCCGTCGTGCTGGGGGAAGGTGTAAGTGCGTCGTGACAGGCTAGGGCTAGACTTCTTGGTCAGAGGGCGGCCGGAGGCCCGTGGCCGCCAGGATGGGAAGGTCCAAGCAGATGCACCCAAGGTACAAGCGGCTGCTTCATGACAGCCTGACCGCCAGCGTGGCCGAACATGCCGACAAGGTGGCAGTGGTCACGGCAGAGGAGCGCGTGACGTACTCGGATCTTCACGCCAGGGCCCGCCGGTTCGCTTGCCTGCTTCAGGCCCACGGCGTGCGCCGCGGCGACCGAGTGGCCATCTTCATAGAGAACTCCGCGACCACGGTGGTGGGCATATACGGGGCGTTGTACGCAGGTGCCGCCTTCATCGTCATCAACCCCCAGACGAAGGAAGACAAGCTTCGCTACATGCTCGCCGACTCGGCCGCAGTGGCCGTGCTGAGCGAGGGGCGGCTGGGGCGGACGGTCTCTGCCGTCGTGGCCGACCCGGCCTCACCCTTGCCCGAGTTGAGACTGGTGGTGGACGCATCTGGACCCGCCGGGCAGCCGGGCGATGCCCGGCCAGCCCACGCGGCAGGGAGGCCCGCGTTGGCCGACCTGGCGACCGCCACCGACGAGCGCGTGGCGGACCCTGGCACGATCCCGCTAGACCTCGCTGCCCTCGTCTACACCTCCGGCAGCACGGGCAACCCCAAAGGGGTGATGCTCAGCCACCAGAACATGGTCTTCGCGCAGGGGAGCCTCGTCGAGTACCTGCGGCTCGACGAGACGGACCGCATCCTCAACCTCCTCCCGCTCGCGTTCGACTACGGGCTCTACCAAGCGCTGATGGCGGTCCACCTGGGGGCGACGCTGGTGCTGGAACGCACGTTCGCCTTCCCCGCGGCGATCGTCAAGCGCGTGCAGGAGGAGGGGGTCACGGTGTTCCCCGGCGTGCCGACCGTGTTCGCCACCCTCCTCGCGCTTCACCGCAACTCGCCCGTGTCCATGCCGAGCGTGCGGCGCTTCACGAACACGGCCGCCCACCTTCCCGACGACTACGTACCGGGGCTACTCGAGATGAGCCCCGGAGCGCTCGTCTACAAGATGTACGGCCTGACCGAGTGCAAGCGGGTCTGCTACCTGGAACCCGAACTCGTCCTCGGCAAGCCCTCGTCGGTAGGCAAGGCCATCCCCGGCACAGAGACCTACCTCCTAGACGAGTCAGGCCGGCCCGTGGGACCCGGCGTCACCGGGACGCTCTACGTCCGTGGCCCGCACGTGATGATGGGCTACTGGAACCTCCCGGCCGAGACGGAGCACATGCTCAAGCCCGGAAAGTACCCTGGCGAGCGCGTTCTCTGCACGCACGACTGGTTCCGCACCGACGAGGAAGGGTTCCTCTACTTCATGGGCCGGTCGGACGACATCATCAAGAGCAGGGGCGAGAAGGTCAGCCCGGTGGAAGTAGAGAACGCGCTGGCCGGCGTGCCGGGAGTGCGGGAGGTGGCCGTCGTCGGCGTGCCGGACGACCTGCTCGGGCAGGCGGTGCGAGCGTACGTCGTCTTGGACGCCGGCGCCTCGCTGAGCGAACAGGCGTTCAAGCGGGAGGCCATGGCGCGCCTGGAGAGCTTCATGGTGCCCCGCGACGTCGTGTTCGTTGGCGACCTCCCGAAGACCGCCACGGGTAAGGTACGCAAGAAGAGTCTCCTGGAGCAGACCTGACCCGCACTATGACGCCTGCGCCAGGCCCGGCGTGAGCGCGAACGACCGAGAACGAG
Organism: Trueperaceae bacterium; assembly: GCA_019454765.1. NCBI lineage: Bacteria > Thermotogati > Deinococcota > Deinococci > Trueperales > Trueperaceae > Trueperaceae bacterium. The sequence goes on from JACFNR010000061.1 coordinate 3,587, forward strand.
GAGTGACAAGATGCCAGCCGACACGACAACCACCAACGACACCGAACGCGAGGTCCGTCGCTTCCTCGCCGACAACTTCATCCTGGACGACGGCGGCGCCGGTCTAGGCGCCGACGAGTCGCTCACGCAAGCGGGTGTCCTCGACTCGATGGGGGTCCTCGAACTGATCATGTTCGTCGAAGAGCGCTTCGGCGTGTCGATTCCCGACGAGGACACCCTGCCGGAGAACCTCGACAGCGTGTCGCGCATCGTGGCGTACGTCGAGCGGCGCCTGGCGACGAAGCGTGACTGACACGTTCGGTCCGCACGTCCTGCGCCTGCCGGATCCCGAGGCGGCCGTGGCCGCCATCACCGAAGGGATGAGGCGCGAGGTCCGCGGCTTCAGGCGCAAGGGCGGCGTCCTCGGGCTCTCCGGCGGCATCGACTCGAGCGTCGTCGCGGCCCTCGCCGCGCGGGCCTTCGGCCCGGACAACGTTCTGGGCGTTCTGATGCCCGAGGCCGATTCCTCGCCGGACACTCTCATGCTTAGCCGGCTGGCGGCCGAGAGCGCCGGGATAGGCACCGTCCTGGAGGAGATAACGCCCATCCTCGACGCCGTGGGATGCTACCGCCGCCGCGACGAGGCGTTCAAGCGCGTGATCCCGGACTACGGTCCGGGCTGGAAGGCGAAGATCGTGCTACCGAGCGTGATCGATTCGGACGCCTACCGCATCTTCTCGGTGGTCGCGTTGGCGCCGGATGGCCGCGTGATGCGCGAGCGGCTGCCGCTCGCGGAGTACCTGCAGGTGGTCGCCGCCACCAACTTCAAGCAGCGCACGCGCAAGATGCTCGAGTACTACCATGCCGATCGCCTCAACTTCGCCGTGCTCGGAACGCCGAACCGACTCGAGTTCGACCAGGGGTTCTTCGTCAAGAACGGCGACGGTGCGGCCGACGTGAAGCCCATCGCCCACCTCTACAAGTCTCAGGTGTACCAGCTCGCCGAGGTGCTGGGCGTGCCGGACGAGATCCGCTCGCGTCCACCCACCACCGACACCTACTCGATGCCGCAGAGCCAAGAGGAGTTCTACTTCTCGCTTCCTTACGACGAGATGGACCTGTGCCTTTACGCCGTCGACAACGGGGTAGACGCTACCACCGTGGCGCGAAGCTTGGGCCTGACGGCCGAGCAGGTCGAGCGCGTCTTCCAGGACATCGCCGGCAAACGCCGTGTGAGTCAGTACCTGCACGCCCCGCCAAGGCTAGTGGTCGAGGGCGACTGAAGGACGGTGCGACCGGTCCCATGAAGATCCGACCTTTCGTCCCGGCCGACGCCCCGGCCGTGGCGTCGCTATGGCAGTACTGGTTCAGGGGGAAGTCGCGCGTCCCCGACCCGGGCCTCGTCGATCTCGTGGACCGCATGTACGTGCAGAACCCCAACGCCGACGCGGAGGTGACACCGCTCGTGGCGGAGGACGGTGCGGGCACCATGCTCGGCTTCCTCGGCGTGACGGTCATGCCCGTCACCGTCGACGGCGAGGAGCGGAAGCTGGCGGGCGTCTTCCCCTCGGTCGTCGCGCCGGAGGCACCGACGACGGTCGCCGCCTTCCTCTTGCGCAAGTTCATGGCCGGACCGCAGGCGTTCACGTTCACCGACGGCGGCCATGTGAAGTTCGAGCGCATCTGGGAGCTGCTCGGCGGCAGCGTCGCTCAGCTCCAATCGTTGCGGTGGGTCAAGGTGCTGAGGCCCGGCGAACTGGGCCTCGGCTCCTTGGCGGCTTCGCGTGGCGCCGTACGCGCCGCTTACCCGCTGCTGGCGCCACTGGCGCGAGGCGGCGACGCCTTCGCCAGGCGTCTAGCGGCCAGCCGGCTGGTTGCCGCACCGGCAGGCGACTACGCCGTGGAGGCGCTGACGCCCGCGGCGTTGGCGGCGGCGGCACCCACCCTGCTCGGGGGGGCGCGGCTGTGGCCCCGGTACGGCGAGGCCGCCGTGGCCTGGCAGTTCGGGGAGATGGCGAAGATCGTGGAGCAGGGCGAGTTCAGGGCGCGACTCGTGACGCGCGAAGGCGGCGTGGTGGGTTGGTACGTCTACTACCTGAAGCGCGGTGGGCTCTCCCGTGTCTTCGACCTGGAGGCCCAACCGCAGCACCTCGACGGCGTGGTCGCTTCCCTGTTCCGTGAGGCCGACGAGGGCGGTGCCGGTGCGCTCACGGGGCGACTCGAGCCGCGGCTTCGCGGGGTGATGAACAGGCAAGGGGCCCTCGTCCACAACGGCGGCTCGTTGCAGATGGTGCACTCCAAGGTGCCCGGGCTGGTCGACGACGCCTTGCTGGGGCGCCTCGCGTTCAGCCGCTTGCAGGGCGAGAACTGGTACTGGTGGGCGATCAACTCGAAGGTCGTGCCCTGACCGGCGAACGGCACACTTCCGCCGCCGGCGCTACACACCCTGCTTCACTCCGCCAGGATGGCCGCCAAACCCGCCAGCAGCGGCGTGCGCGGTTCCCAGCCCAGCGCCTCGCGCAGGCGCGCCGTGTCGGCCAGCGAGTGCCTGATGTCTCCCTCGCGGGCCGCGGCGTGGCTCACCGTCAGTGGACCGGCGATCCCGTCCAAGCGCCCTATTGCGTCCAGCAGGTCGAGTAGCGAGACCCGCTCGCCGCGGGCGACGTTGTAGACGGGCATCTCGCGCGGAGCTGCCCGAACGGCCAACGCTGCCATCAGGGCGTTCACGACGTCCCCAACGTAGACGAAGTCGCGGGTCTGCAGGCCGTCGCCGAACACCGTCAGAGGGGCGCCGCGGCGAGCGCGGTCCAGGAAGATGCTGATGACGCCGGAGTAGGGGCTCGATGGGTCCTGGCGCGGACCGAAGACGTTGAAGAAGCGGAAGGCCGTGGCGTTCAGGCGGCCACCGCGGTGGTAGTAGGCGAGGTAGTGCTCGCCCGCCAGCTTGTCGGCGGCGTACGGGGTCAACGGCCTGGGCGGCTCGGATTCGGCCAGGGGTAGCGCGGCCGAGTCGCCGTAGACCGCGGCCGAAGACGCGTAGAGTCCGCGCCGCACACCCTGTCGTGCCGCCTCGTCGAAGAGCTGGATGCTCCCCTGAAGGTTCGTGCGGTGTGTCACGAGCGGTTCGCGTACCGACCGTTCGACCGAAGCCACCGCCGCGAGGTGCACGAACGCGTCGCAGCCACTCAGCGCGGCCTCCACCGCCGCCGGGTCGGCGACGTCGCCTTCGGTGACAGTGAGGTCGCCGTCGGCGGGCAGGTTGGCCCGCTTGCCGGTCGAGAAGTCGTCGAGCACGGACACGCTCGCGCCGCGAGCCAGCAGCGCCGCCACCATGTGCGAACCGATGAAGCCCGCGCCGCCCGTCACGAGGACCCTCATGCGTCCCACTCGGGGGCCCCTTCAGGGTCGATGAGGCGCTTCCCGCGCGCCAGCCCGGAGACGGCGGCCGACTCCGCGGCGGTCAACTCGAAGTCGAAGATGTCGAGGTTCCCTGCGCGCCTCCCTGGGTCGGCCGACTTGGGGATGGTGGCGACGCGCGGCTGCTGGACGAGCCACCTCAGTGTGACCTGCTGCGCGGTCTTGCCGTACTTGGCGGCGAGCTCCTGCAGGAGGGGCTCGGCAGCAGCCAGGCCCTTCGCTAGCGGCCTGTAGGCGGTGACCAGTAGGTCGAGCTCGGCGGCCTGGGCCAACACCTTGGTCTGCGCCAGGAACGGGTGATACTCGACCTGATTGCAGAAGAGCGGTGCCGCCGCCGCGGCCGCTTGGACCGAGGCGGTCGGGAAGTTGCTTACCCCGATGTGGCGTACGGCGCCCTCCTCCTGCAGCCGCCGCAGGGCGCTCAAGGCGACCTCGACGGACTCATCGTCCTTCGGCCAGTGGAGGAGCATGAGGTCGAGGTAGTCGGCGTCGAGGGCGCGCAGGCTCTCAAGCGTTGCCGCCTCCGCCCGCCGGTAGTTGGACGGCCGTAGCTTGGAGACGAGGAAGACGTCGGCGCGAGGCACGCCGCCGGCCGCCAGGCCGGCACCGACCTCGGCTTCGTTCTCGTAGCTCTGCGCGGTGTCGATGTGGCGGTAACCGAGCTCGAGGGCGTGCCGCACGCCCTCGACGCAGTCGTCGCCCTTGAGCAGGTAGGTTCCGAAGCCGAGCGCCGGAACGCGCTCGCCCTGGACGGTGTGGAAGATCATGGCTGAATGGTACCCGGTCGTGCGCTGCTCGGCGGACGTCCCGGGCTGCGCCGCGATCTGCCGGCAAGGCGGGCCCGGCCAGGGCGCCGCGAGGACTCAGGAAGGCGGGCCCGAGTCCGGCGCAGGTAAGCTGCTGCTGCTCGACTTCGTTGGCACCACCGGCGTGAAGTGGCAGCCCTCGAGGAACCCCTCGAACAGCGCCCTGATGCGTGCGTGGTTCGAGCTCATGGCGGCGCTCTGCAACGCCTCGATGGTGGAGTTGAGGGCCTCGGCGTCGACGGGCTCGGTCCGCGCCACGAAGATCTTCTCGTGTGACGTCTGCGACGTGCGCTCCTTCTCCGTCATCAGCTCCTCCACCAACCGCTCCCCGGGCCGCATGCCGGTGTAGCGGATGGGGATGTCGACGTCTGGTTCGAACCCCGACAGGCGGATCAGGTCGCGCGCCAGGTCCACGATCCTGACCGGCTCGCCCATGTCGAGGATGTAGACCTCGCCGTTGCGACCGTTGCCGGAGGCCTGCAGCACGAGTTGGGCCGCTTCGGGGATGGTCATGAAGTAGCGGACCATGTCGGGGTGGGTGATCGTGACGGGTCCGCCCGCGGCGATCTGGCTCTTGAAGATCGGGATGACGCTGCCGCGGCTGCCTAACACGTTGCCGAACCGCACCGACACGAACGTCTGGCCGGGTCCGGCGCGGCGGGCGGCTTCCTGCACCAGGAACTCAACCATCCGCTTGCTTGCGCCCATCACCGACGTGGGGTTGACGGCCTTGTCCGTCGAGATGTTGACGAAGTGAGTCACGCCGTGCTTCAGGGCCAGGTTGATGAGGTTGCGGCTGCCGATCACGTTGTTGAACACGGCCTCCTCCGGGTTCTCCTCCATGAGCGGCACGTGCTTGTGAGCGGCGGCGTGGAACACGATGTCGGGCCGGTAGCGCGAGAAGACGTAGTCGAGGCGCGCGCCGTTCTGGATGGCGCCGATCACGCCGTGGTACTGCACGCCGGGCCAGTCGCGGTCGAGTTCGCGCTCGAGCGAGTAGATGCTGTTCTCGCCGTGGCCGAACAGGATCAGCTCGGCGGGGTGGAAGCGACAGATCTGCCGCACCAGCTCCGAACCGATCGAGCCGCCCGCGCCCGTTATCATCACGCGCTTGCCGCCCAGGTAGCCGAGGATGGCGTCCGTGTCGAGCCTGATAGGGTCGCGGCCGAGCAGGTCGTCGATGTCGACCTCGCGGATGCGCCGCACGTCCACCCGACCGGAGAGCACCTCGTACATGCCGGGAACGATCTTGTAGACGAGGTTGGGCCGTGCCTCGCGAACGTGGTCGAGCACGTTGCGAACCGTGCGACCACCCTTCGACGGCATGGCTATGAGCACCTCGTCGATGTTCTGGTTGACGATGACCTCGGCCGCGTCGTCGACCTGACCCATGACCAACACGCCGGAGACGCGCTGGCCCTGCTTGCGAGGGTCGTCGTCGAGGAACCCGACCGGCAGCATGCCCGTCTCGGGGTGCTTGTGCAGTTCGCGCACGACGAGCGCGCCGGCCTCGCCGGCGCCGACGACCAGGACGCGCTTGCGGTAGTCGGGCCCCACGATGCGGGCCGTGAAGTGCTCGTGGCGGTAGCGGGTGAAGGCCCGAACCGATGCCATCAGCGTGAAGGTGATGGCGCCGTCGAGGAACGCCACCGAACTGGGGACCCCCAGCCGGGCTCCGAAGAGCGCCAGGAAGAGTAGGCCGAAGAGCAGGGCCGCCAGACCCAAGAAGATGAGACTGCCGAGATCGCGGAACGTCAGTCCGCTCCACGACCGGTTGGGTAGGCCCGCCAGGAGGTCCACCAGCACCTTGAACGGCACCAGGATGGCCAGCGCGACAAGTAGCGCCCCCGGTGGACCGAAGCCGCCGTCGTAACGCAGCGCGAACGCGAGCGGCGTGGCCACCAGGAAGAGACTCACGTCGATGGTGAGCTTCACGGCTCCGCGCGCCGAGAGCGGCAATATGCCGGCTAGAGACGGCCAGTTCTGTGAGTTCCCTCGCATCGGATGCTAACTCCCGCGGCCGAGGAGCACGGCCCTGGCCGTGGCCAACAGTACCCCAAGGTCGGCGGAAAGGCTGCGACGAGCGAGGTATTCGAGGTTGAGTTCCAGCTTGCGCGGCAAGAGCACCTCACGGTAGTAGCGCTCGGGGTCGGTCTGTTGGGCCATGAGCTCGCTCTCGTTGCGGAACTCGACAGACGCAGGGTCCGTGATCCCGGGACGCACCATTAGCACCTTGCGCTGCTCCGGGGTGTAGAGGGCCACGTACCGTGGCACCTCGGGGCGCGGTCCGACGAGCGCCATGTCGCCCCTTACCACGTTGATCAGCTGCGGAAGCTCGTCCAACTTCCAGGCGCGCAGGAACGCACCCACGCGGGTCACTCGAGGGTCGGCGCCCACCGTCAGCTGCCCACCGTGCGCCTCGGCATCCTGACGCATCGTGCGTAGCTTGAGTATCTCGAAGTCGACCCCGCCCAGCCCGACGCGCCGCTGGCGGAACAGCACCGGACCGCGCGAATCGAGCTTGATGGCCAGGGCCGCGGCCAGCAGCAGGGGGGAAGTCACGAGGAGGCCGAGCGCGGCGACGACCACGTCGGCTACGCGCCTGACTCCATCCTCGAGCGAGGCGCCGGCCTGCTGCGCTCCGCTCATCCCGAGGCTAGCGAGTAGGCGCGGCTGGTGTTGGCGTGCACGGCCGCGCCGCGGACCGCCGCGACGACGTCGGCGACGTCCTCGTCCGTGAGACGCGGGTTGAGCGGCAGGGAGACGAGTCCCTGGAACGCCTTGAACGCGACGGGGAAGTCCTCAGGGGCGTAACCGTACTTCTTGGCGTAGTAGCTCATCATGTGAAGCGGGCGGTAGTGGACGCTCGAGCCGATGTTCCGGCGCTTGAGTTCCTCGATGAACTCGTTGCGGCTCACCTCGACCTCGTCGAGGTTGAGCCGCAGGGCGTACAGGTGCCAGGCGCTGCGGGCGTACTCCCGCTCGACGGGGAGGACGAAGCGTTCGTCGGCGCCGAACGCCTCGCGGTAGCGCTCCACCACCTCGACGCGGCGGGCGTGGAAACCCGCCAGGCGCTCGAGCTGGTGCATCCCGATGGCAGCTTGCAGGTCGGTCATGTTGTACTTGAAGCCGGGCAGTTCGATGTCGTAGTCCCACGATCCCGACTTGTCGAAGCGCTTCCAGGCGTCCCGCGACATGCCGTGCAACCCGATCACCCGGGCGCGGTCCAGCAGGTCCTGCCGCCCCGTGAGCGCGCCGCCCTCGGTGGTGGTGAGGTTCTTGGTGGCGTAGAAGGAGAACGACGCGAAGTTGTCGCGGCTCCCGACCATCCTGTCCTTGTAGTAGGTCGGCGCCGCGTGGGCGGCGTCCTCTACGACCTCGAGCCCACCCGCGTCGGCGATCTCGAAGATGGGGTCGAGGTCGGCGGGGTGGCCCGCGTAGTGGACGGGCATGATGGCGCGCGTGCGGGGCGTGACCGCCCGTCGGGCGGCCGCCGGATCCATGCACAGGGTGTCCTCGAGGACGTCGACGAGCACGGGCGTTGCGCCCACGTGCTCCACGACGTTCGCCGTCGCCGCGAACGTGAGCGTCGGGACGATCACTTCGTCGCCGGGACCTATCCCTAGGGCGACGAGTGCCACGTGCAGGCCGGCGGTGCACGAGTTCAACATCAGCGAGGTGCCGCCGGGGGCCCCCACGTACTCGCCGAAGGCCGCCTCGAAGGCGCGGGTACGCGGTCCGGTCGTGATCCAGTCGGACTTCAGGGTCTCTACTACCTCGTCGATCTCGGCTTGGCCGATCGACGGGGGCGAGTAGGGGAGGAACGACTCACGTGGCATCCAGAT
>JACFNR010000062.1 GCA_019454765.1 Trueperaceae bacterium
GGTCCGGCCGGTGGGCTTCGCCGTACGCTTACCCCACGGTGCCTCGCCCGCCCGCCCGGACCCTGACCCCTGCTCAACTCGCCTGGCTCTCCCGCCGGATCGGCTCCGGCGCGCCCTGCCCGGCGGCGGAGCGGTTGGCGGGTGGCGCGTCGAGCACGGTGTTGGCCCTGCGTGACGCCGCGGGCGCCAGCCGCTTCGTCCTCCGTCTGCTCGATGACCGCGCCTGGCTCGCGGCGGAGCCCGACCTGGTGGCGCACGAGCTGGCGGCCCTCGCGGAGGCCGCTCGCACCGGCCTGCCGGTTCCGGAGGTGGTGGCCGCGGAGCCCACGGGGGAGGTGTTCGGGGCGCCGGCGCTCCTCACCACCTACTTGCCCGGCCGCGTGGTGCTCGCGCCCGGCCGGCCCGAGCGGTGGGCGGAGTTGCTCGCCGCCACCCTGGCCCGCATCCACGCCCACCGCGCGCCCGGCTTCCCCTGGCGTTACCGGAGTTGGGTGGAGGAGGGCTCCCTGCGCGTGCCCGCCTGGACGGCTCGCCCCGCCGCGTGGGCTGAGGCGGTGCTCCGTGCGCGTGGCCTGCACGACGCGCCCGGCACGTCCGAGCCGCGCCGGTGCACCTTCCTCCACCGCGACTACCACCCCCTCAACCTCCTGTTCGCCGGCGCCGGGCCGAAGCTGCGCCTGAGCGGCGTGATCGATTGGGTGAACGCCTGCGTTGGCCCGCCGGAGGCCGACCTCTCCCACTGCCGCCTGAACCTGGTGCTCACGCACGGCGTGGCGGCGGCCGACGCCTTCCTGGCGGCCTACCTGCGCCGCGCCCGCGTCGCGGACCGCGGTTTCGGCTACTCCCGGGCCTGGGACCTCGAGGCCGTCTTCGCCATGGCGGCTCCCGACCCCGCTTACCACGCGCCGTGGGCCGACTTCGGCCTGCCGGATCCCGGCGCGGGTGAGCTGCGCCGGCGGGTGGACGAGCTCGTGGCTGGGGCCGTCGCGGAGGGGTAGGCCCGCTGTTAGGCTGGACGGCAACGCCCACCGCGCCCCGTCCGGGCCCGAGGAGACGCATGCCTTCCACGCTCCAGTTCCTGCCCGTGGTCGATAGCGCCGAGCTTGCCGCCGCGCGCCGCCGCGAACTAGACATCGACCGCGCGCTGGCCGCGAAGCTCGGCGGGTCGGCCGTGGCCGCCATCCAGCGCGGAAGCTACACCGGACCGGACGGCGCGGAGGTCGACTGGCGCGAGGCGGTGACCGCCGCCGTGGCCTCCAAACGCACCATCCCGCCGGCCTACGGGCTGCCGCAGCGACCGGGGGTGACGTTCCCCGTGACCACCGTGCAGGTGAGCAACGAGACCACCCTCGCGGCCGCGTCGCGCCTGACGCGCGCGGGCCTAAGGCCGCTCGCCCTCAACTTCGCCAACGGCGTGGCGCCCGGCGGCGGGTTCCTCACCGGCGCGCGCGCTCAGGAGGAGGGCCTCTGCCGCTCCAGCGCGCTGTTCGCCACGCTCGACGGCGACCCGATGTACAAGGCGCACCGCCCCCGCGCACTGCCCGATTCCACGGATTGGGCCATCCTGTCGCCCCGCGTGCCCGTCTTCAGGCTCGACGACGGCACGCCCCTGCCCGCCCCGTGGCTGCTCGACTTCATCACCTGCGCCGCGCCGTACGCCCCCAAGGTGGGCGCCGAACGCTCCGCCGAGCTTCTCGCCGCGCGCATCGAGCGCGTGCTGGCCGTGGCCCGCGCCACCTGGTACGACACGCTGGTGCTGGGCGCCTGGGGCTGCGGCGCCTTCGGCAACGACCCGCTGCGGACCGCCCAGGACTTCCGCAGGGCACTCGAGGGTCCGTACCTCGGCGCCTTCCAACACGTGGCCTTCGCGATCACCGACTGGTCGGCGGAGAGGCGCTTCCTCGGGCCGTTCCGGGACGTGTTCGCCTAGCGCCGCCCCGCGGGGTCCCCGCCCAGGCCGCTCGTTGCTCGTGCCCACGCCGTGGGCTATAGTCCTGCCAATCACCTGCAGCGCGCGGCCCACCGCCTGGCCGCGAACAACCCCGTCGGGCAGGGCCCACACCCTTCACGTCGTCACCGCCCGCCCCTTCGCAAGTCGAGCGTAAGGCGTCACCTGCGCGCCGCACCGACCGGTGGAACGGAGGCGGCACGAGGCGCGCAGCGGAAGGGGTCGATAAGGGCATGCACGGCAGCGTTCTCGTCACCTTCACCCTGCTGGCGGCCGCGGTCATCGCGATGTTCGTGATCGTGGCCCTCTCGTCGCGCGGCGCCCCCCAGGACTACGCCGTCGTGAAACCGCGCGGCTACGCCGTGCGGCGCGCCTGGTTCTGGTCCCTGCTCGTCGCGCTGGTGGTGGCCTTCGTGGTGGCCTTCCCGTCGGTGCCCTACACCAAGGCCGCCACCGCGGTCGACGCGGTGGCGTTCCCCGTGGTGGCGCGCCAGTACGTGTTCGAGAACCTACCGGAGGTCGTGCCGCTCGGCACGCCCGTGGTGTTCAACGTCACGGCGGCCGACGTCAACCACGGCTTCGCCATCTACGACCCGCAGGAGCGGCTCGTCGCCCAGGTGCAGGCCATGCCGGGCGTGGCCAACGACCTCCACGTGACCTTCACCGACAGGGGCAAGTACACCGTCCGCTGCCTGGAGTACTGCGGCATCAGCCACGCCTTCATGAGCGGCGCTTTCGAGGTGAGGTGACGTGACGACGACCAAGCAACACCGCGAGGGCAGGCTCGTCATGACCCTCTACCTCGGCACCGGCCTGGCGCTGGTGGTGCTCCTCATGCTGGCGGGGCTCGCCATGCGCCTGGGTCAGGCCGGTTGGTTGAAGCTCGCCTCGGTCGACTTCTACGCCCTCCTCACCCTGCACGGCGCCGGCATGATAGCCGCCATGGTCCTCTGCGGCATGGGTGGGCTCTGGTACCTGGTGCGGCGCGAGGTCGACATGAGCCTCGCCGTGGGGCTCTGGGCGTTCGGCACGGCGTTGACCGGGATCGTGCTCGTGGCCGTTGCCGCCGGGATCGGCAAGTTCGCCGCCGCCTGGACGTTCCTCTACCCCCTGCCGTTCGTCAACCCCACCTGGCCGCAGTGGTCGACGGGCGCCTTCCTCATCGGCCTGACGCTCGTGGTCGTGGGTTGGGCCGTGTGGTGCATCCAGCTCCTCGAGGCCGTGCTGCGCGGCTACGGCGGCTTCCGCGGCATCCTCGGGATCGACATGGTCTTCAGGCCCAAGGCGTTCGCGGCCGCCGGCAGGAAGCCCGCGCCGCCCCAGATGCTCCCCGCCTTCGTCATCGCCTTCGACGGCCTCATCGCCGCCACGGCCGCCAGCCTGCTTGGCGTGGCCTTGATCGTGCACTGGCTCGACCCGTCCGTGCGACTCGACCCGCTCTGGGCCAAGAACCTCACCTACTTCTTCGGCCACGACCTAGCCAACTTCATCATCTACATGCTGATAGCCCAGGTGTACGTGGGCCTGCCCCTCTACACGCGGCGGCCGTGGCCCAACACCACGGTGCTGACCATCGGCTGGTGGGGCACCCTCCTGTTCCTCCTCCTCGCGTTCCCGCACCACCTCTACATGGACTTCGCGCAACCCGTGTGGATCCAGTACGTGGGCACCGCCGCCTCGTACCTCTCCGCGCTCCCCGTGGCGGTCGTGACGGTCTTCGGCGGCGTGCTGCTCGTCTGGGGTTCCGGCATGCGGTGGGCGCTCGGCTCCACCTTCATGTTCGCCGGGTTGGCCGGCTGGATCGTGGGCGGCATCGGGGCGTTGCTCGACGCCACCATCCACTTCAACACCGTCCTCCACAACACCCTGTGGGTGCCCGCGCACTTCCACACCTACCTGCTGGGCGGCTCGTTCCTCTTCGCCATCGGTTGGGCCTTCGCCATGGTGGAGGGTCGGAGCCCACGCACCTCGTCCGCCGCGACCCGCTGGGTGGTGGCGGGCAGCGTCCTCGTGGGCATCGCGCTACTCCTCGCCTCGTTCTACGTGGCGGGAGCGGCCGGCGTGCCGCGGCGCTACGACGTCGAGCCCGACCCGGGCGCGTTCTGGGCGGGCGTGGGTTCGGTCGGCGCCATCGTCCTCATCCTCGGGCTCCTCGTCGGGCTGGTGGAGGGCGTGCGCATCTGGCGCGGCCTGAAGCAGCCGCGCGCCGTGGGTGACTGGCCGTGGGCACCGGAAGGCGCGGCGCAGCCGCAGGGGGTGGTCAAGTGACCGCCGCGAGAGCAAGGTTCCCCGTCGGCGTGGTCGTGCTGGCCCTCGTGGGTTGGTTCGCCATCGTGGTCGCGTGGCTGCACCTCGGGCTCGAGCGCCCCGATCACAGCATCAAGGACCACCACCTGCAGCACATGTTCTTCCTGATAGGCGGTGGCCTGTGGGGCGTAGGGCTGGCGCGGCTGCTCGAACGGAGCCGCGGGCGGCGCGAGCGCCAGGGCGCCTGGCTGGTGCCGGCGCTGGTGGCGCCCATGGCGGCCATGTTCATAATGTGGCCCTCCACCTACCCGTACGTGGAGGCGCGCCCGGCGCTGCACATCCTCGAGCACGCGGTCTTCATCGGACTGGGAGTCCTGACCACGTTCGCCGCCTACCAGTACGCCCAGGTCGTGGCGTGGCTCCTCGGCGGTTCCCTGGCCGCCATGGCGTGGGTCGCGGCGTTCTTCTTCGGCGTCACGGCCCCGCCCGACCCGGCGGTGGAGGCCATCCTCAACGCCAAGCCGGCCGTGGTCGCCGGCGCGGGGGACGAGGGGCGGCAGGTGTTCGACCAGGTATGTGCCGCCTGTCACATGGCCACGGGCATGGGCCTGCCAGGAGCGTTCCCGCCCCTCGCCGGGCACTTCCCGGACCTGTTGGCGGCCGATGGTGGGCACGAGTACGCCGCCGGTGTGGTGCTGTTCGGGCTCCAGGGCGCCATCACCGTCGACGGCCAGACCTTCAACAGCCTCATGCCGCCGCAGCAACAGCTCTCCGACGAGCAGATCGCGGCCGTCCTCAACTACGTCGGGAGCGCCTGGGGCAACGAGCCGCCCGCCGGCGCGGCACCGTTCACGGCCGAGGACGTGGCCGCGCAGCGCGCCCGCGGCCTCACCTCCCAACAGGTACAGCAGGCGCGGAGCGAGCTGGCGTTGCCCTGACGCAACCGCGAACGTGCCCGGTGCCCCTCGCGGGCGCCGGGCACGCCGGCTTAATCGCGGCTTAAGGGGCTCCCCCCTAGGCTTCGACGCAGGAGGCAACGATGTCGAAGACCCTAGGCAGAGCGCTCTTCTCGCTCGTCACCCTCGCCCTGATGGCGAGCGGGGCGGCGCAGCACCCCCTGGTCGGCTCGTGGCAGGAGACGGCGATCGGGTTCGTGGTCACGTTCGAGCAGCAGCCCAACGGCCAACTCGCGGGCGTGCTGCAGGGCCAGGACGCCCCGATGCCGCTGAACATCGCCTCCGACCCGCGCGGGGTGCAGGGCACGTTCGTACTCGACGGCCAGACGCTCGGCTTCGCCGCCCAGCTCCAGGCCGACGACACCACGCTCCTCATCTGGCTCTACGAGGTCGATGGCGCCGGCCAAGCCATCCAGACCAGCTACGAGCAGTACACCGCCTACCGCGTGCCAGGCACCGGCCCGACCGCGGCGGCGCCTGCGGGCGCGCCCTCAGGGGCCCAGCCTGGCGCCAACGCGGGAGCGCCCTTCGGCGCCCAGCCGCAGCCGCCCTTCGGCGGGGCGGCCGCCCCGGTCCAGCCCGGCGGCGCGCCGTTCGGTGGCGCCCCCGCCCCGGTCCAGCCCGGCGCCAACCCGGGAGCGCCGTTCGGCGGCGCCGCGACGCCCGTGGCGCCCGGGCAACCGCCCGCCCCCGGTCCGTTCGGCGGGGCGGTCGCTCCCGGTCAGCCAGGCGCCCCGACCGGCTTCGGTGCACCGGCCGCCGCCCCGGGCGGCGGGGGCGCCATCGACCTGACGGGCACGTGGCAGGCCGACAGCGCCTTCGACGACGGCACGCCCTACACCGTCCGCCTCACCTTCGACGGCGCAGGCAACTGGCAGATGGAGGTCCTCGTCGACGGGCAACCGCTCAGCTCGTTCGGTGGCACGTACGCGTTCGGTGCGGGCGGCCTGCTCCAGTACCGCGAGACCACGCGCTCCCAGCAGATCTGCTACCGGGGCGAGTGCCAGCCGAACACGACCCCCGACGCCGGCGGCGCCGACTACGTCACCTTCGACGCGAGCGGCGCCATGGTCATGACGGACGCCCAGACGGGTGAGTCGTTCAGCTACCGGAGGGTGGATCGCCCCTGACAGTTCCGTGACACAAATGCGGCCTTCGGACCGAACAATGCGGTCAGGCGCGGTGCCGCCCGGTGGGCGGCACCGCTGTCACACGAAGGAGTTGATCGACATCCGAAGAGCTGCTCTGACCGCACTGTTCCTCGCCGCCACCCTGGTCGGCTCGCTGGCGCTCGCCGCCAACCGCATCGTCACGCTCAGCGGTGACGCCACGGAGATACTCTTCGCGCTCGGCGCCGGCGACCAGGTCGTGGCGGTGGACGCCACCTCCAACTACCCCGCCGCCGCCACGGAGCTGCCCAACCTCGGCTACCCGGGCGCCCTCGGCCCCGAGGCCGTCATGGCGTTCGAGCCCACCCACGTGATAGCCAGCAAGATCACCGACCGACTGCCGGAGGCGCTCCTCGGCCAGCTGGAGGCGCTGGGCGTCACGGTCGTGCGCCTCGACGAGGCCCCCACCATCGACACGCCCGCCAACAACATCCGCCGCCTCGCCGCCATCACGGGCCAGGAAGCGCGCGGCGAGGAGCTCGTGGCCGGCCTGAACGACCAGTTCGCCCAGGCCGAGGCCATGGCCGCAGGCTTCGCCAAGGCGCCCCGCGTGCTCTTCCTCTACCTGGGCAGCCGCCAGATGCAGTTCGCGGGCGGTGCCGGGACGGCCACCCACGTGCTCATCGAGGCGGCGGGCGCCGTCGACGCGGGCGCCGAGGCGGGCTTCGTCGGCAACCAGCCGTTCACCACCGAGGCGCTGGTGGCCGCCGCCCCCGACGTGCTCCTCGTCACCGACCGCGGCCTCGCCGCCGTGGGCGGCGTGGCGGGCGTGCTCGACATCCCCGGCGTCAAGCAGACCCCCGCCGGCCAGGCCGGCAACGTCGTCTCCTACGAAGACCTCTACCTGCTCGGCATGGGGCCGCGGTTCGGCGAGATGCTCCTCGACTTCGTGGGCCGGCTCAGCCAGATGCAGTGACGGCGAGTGACGCCGGCTAGCGCGCCGGCCGCGCGGGCGGCGCGGCCGGTGGTACTGGCCGGGCTGACGCTCCTCACCCTCGCAGGCCTGCTCGTCTCGCTGGGGTGGGGAGCCGTGGCCATCGAGCCGCAGCAGGTGGTCGCCATCGTGCTGCACCACCTCGGGCTCGAGCCCGCCACCGCCTTCACGAGCCAGCAGGACGCCGTGCTGTGGAGCATCAGGTTGCCGCGCGCGCTCTTCGCCCTCCTAGCCGGCGCGGGCCTGGCGCTCTCGGGCGTGGCGCTGCAGGCGGTGCTGCGGAACCCGCTCGCGGACCCGGCGCTGCTTGGCATCACGGGCGGCGCCACGCTGGGCGTGGTCACGCTCGTGGCCGGCGCCGGGCTGGTGGCGCGCTGGCTCCACCCGCTGGCAGGGGTGGTGGGCGCCCTCGCGGTGGGGCTGTGGCTCCACCGCGTCGCGCGCGCCGGCGGCGGCCGCTCGGACACCGTGACGCTGATACTGGCGGGGGTGGCGTTGCAGATTCTGCTCGCGGCCGTGGTGACCATCGTGATCGCCGTGGCGCGCCGCCCCGGCCTGCCCGACGCCACCTTCTGGACCCTCGGCACCCTGAGCGGCGCCCGCTGGCAGGACGTGTGCGTCGCCGCGCCCGGGGTGGCGGCGGTGCTGCTGCTCCTCGTGCGGCTGGCCCCGCGCCTCGACCTGCTGCTGCTGGGCGACGCGGAGGCGCGTCACCTGGGCGTAAACACCAACGCCACCGGCTTGCAGGTGATGGCGTTGGTGGCGCTCCTGACCGGCGTGGTGGTGGCGTACTGCGGCAGCGTCGCCTTCGTGGGCCTGGTGGTGCCGCACCTGCTCCGCACCCTGCTCGGCCCCGGCCACCGCACGCTGGTGACGGCCAGTGCCCTGGGCGGCGCTGCCCTCCTCACCTGGGCGGACGCCGTGGCGCGCAACGCCATCAGCCCGCTCGAACTCCCCCTCGGCGTGCTCGTCACGCTGGTGGGCGGACCGCTCTTCTTCTACCTGGTTGGCCGCAGCCGCCGCGCGGGCGCCTGGTGACTCCCGAGCCCACCTCGCGGGCAGCTGGTGGCGCGCCCGGCCTGGTCGCGGAGGAGGTGAGCGTCGATCGCGGCGGGCGCGACGCCCTCGCCGGCGTGAGCCTGAGCCTGCGCCCCGGTGCCGTCACCGTGCTGGCGGGGCCGAACGGGGCGGGGAAGTCGACGCTCATGGCGGTGTTGAGCGGCGACCTGACGCCGCGCCGCGGTCGCGTTCTGCTCGACGGCACGGACCTGCGGGAGTGGCCCGCCGCCCGGCTGGCGCGCCGCCGCGCCGTGATGCCGCAGGAGACGCTCCTGACGTTCGCGTTCACCGCTGAGGAGGTCGTGCGGCTGGGCCGCCACCCGAACGCCCCCGGCCGGAGCGCTGGCGGGAACGACGACGAGGTCGTCGCCGCCAGCATGCGCAAGACGGAGACCACCGACCTGCGTCACCGCCTCTTCCCGACCCTGTCGGGTGGCGAGAAGGCGCGCGTCACGCTGGCGCGCGTGTTGGCGCAGGAGAGCCCCCTGCTCTTCCTCGACGAGCCGACGGCCAGCCTCGACCCGCGCCACCAGCACCTCGTCATGACCACCGCCCGACGCGCCGCCGACGTGGGCGGCGCCGTGCTGATCGTGCTGCACGACCTCAACCTCGCGGCCACCTACGCGGACGCGGTGGTCCTCCTCAAGGCCGGGCTGGTGCACGCCGCCGGTGCCCCAGCCGAGGTGCTCACGGCCGAGACGCTGGAGGACGTGTACGGCGCCCCCTTCCGGGTCATCGACCACCCCGTGTACGGCACGCCGCTGGTGGTCTCTCTAGCCGCCGCCCGGGCGGACGAGTGTTGAGGGAGACGCGTGGCCGACGCCCAGGCGGCCCGCCGCGGGGCTAACATCCGCAGCGTGAGTAGCGCCCCCGTCTCCACCCGCGACCGGAACTACATCCTCTTCGGCATCCTGCTGGCCATGTTCCTGGCCGCCATCGACCAGACGATCGTGGCCACGGCCCTGCCGCGGATCGTCGAGGACCTCGGCGGGCTCGAGCGCTACGCCTGGGTGTTCACGGCCTACCTCGTGATGTCGACCATCCTCGTGCCCATCTACGGCAAGTTGGCCGACATGTACGACCGCCGCAAGATCGAGCTGTGGGCCATAGGCCTGTTCCTCGCCGGCTCGTTCATGTGCGGCCTGGCGGGCGAGTTCGGGACGCTGCCGCTCCTGGGCGACGGGATGACGCAACTGATCTTGTTCCGCGCGCTGCAGGGCGTTGGCGCGGCCGGGCTGCTCGGGTTGGCGTTCATCATCATCGCCGACCTCTTCCCGCCCGCCGAGCGCGGCAAGTACCAGGGGCTGGTCGGCAGCGTCTTCGGCATCTCGAGCGTGTTGGGCCCGCTACTCGGCGGCCTGCTCACCGACCACGGCGGCGCCATCATCCCCGGCGTGGCCGGGTGGCGCTGGGTGTTCTACGTCAACCTCCCCTTCGGGGTGCTCGCGCTCTGGTTCATCATCAGGCGCATGCCGCACCTCGTGCCGCGCGGCGAGCGGGGCCGCCTCGACCTCCTGTCGGTGGCGCTCCTCTTCGCCGGCCTCGGTCCGCTCGTGCTCGGGCTGCAGCTCGACAAGAGCGAGCACCCGTGGGGTTCGCCCACCACGCTCACCCTCCTCGGCGTGGGCGTCGGCGTGCTGGCGCTCTTCGTGCTCCGCTCGCTCTACACGCGCAACCCGATCCTCGACCTGACGCTGTTCCGCGACCGCATCTTCCGCACGTCCAACGTCGCCGTGTTCTTCCTTGGCGCGGCGTTCCTCAGCATGGTGGCGTTCCTGCCGCTCTTCATGGTGAACGTCCTGGGCGTGTCCGCCACCCGCGCCGGCCTCAGCCTCGTGCCGCTGTCGCTCGGCGTGACGGCCAGCTCCACCTTCGCCGGCATCCTCGTGTCGCGCGTGGGGCACTACCGCCGCATCCTCCTCGCGGGCGGGGTGGTGTTGCTGCTGGGCGCGTACCTCCTGTCGCGCATGGGCCCCGACGTGCCCTACTGGCGCGTGTCCCTCTACATGGTGATCGCCGGTGTGGGTCTCGGCCCGTCGATGCCCCTCTACACCCTGGCGGTGCAGAACTCGGTCGACTTCCGCAAGATCGGCCAGGCGACGAGCGCCGTGCAGTTCTTCCGGCAGATCGGGGGCGCGCTCGGCACCGCGGTGCTCGGTACCGTGCTGGCCACCGGGTTGGCCTCCGCCTTCGCGACCAACATGCCGGCGGGCGCGGCGGACCTGGCGGGCGTGGGCGCCGGCGCCGTGAGCGCCGAGGGGCCGGGGGGCGGTGGGCTCGACGAGGTGGCCGCCGGGATCGCGGCGCGCTTCGATCGCGTCTACGCGGCCGTGGCCGCCGCCGTCGAGGCCGGCGACGACGCCGGCGTCGCGAACGCGCTGGCCGCGGGCGGCGTGCCCACCGCCGCCGCCCAGGGCGCCCTCGCGGCCTCCCGCGCCGCGACCGACCCGGCGGCCCGCGCCGGCTTCCTGGCCGGCCTCCGCGCCGAGTTGACGACGCAGGCCGAGGCGGTCACGACGGCGGTGCTGCGGGGCATCCGCGTGTCGTTCGCGGCCGCCGTGACGCGCGTGTACGCCATCGTGGTGTTCCTCGTGCTGGCCGGGTGGCTCGTCACCTTCCTCCTGCCGGAGAAGCCCCTGCGGAAGACGCACGCGCCGGCGCCGGTGGTGGCGGGGGAGTAG
>JACFNR010000063.1 GCA_019454765.1 Trueperaceae bacterium
AGAGCGGTTCCGTTGAGTTCTACGCTGCCACCACTCCTGCGGTCGGCGCCGAAGACCAGGCGCAGTAGCTCGGTGCGCCCCGATCCCACGAGCCCGGCAACGCCAAGGATCTCTCCAGGGTGCAGGTCGAGAGCGAACGGCCCAAGGCCGGCAGCTTCCAGGTCCCGTACACGCAGCAGAGCTGCGCCCTTGCTACTGTCGTGCTCGCGCCGGGAACGCTCGGTGATGTCGCCACCCGTCATCTGGCGGATGAGCCTCTCTCGCGTCACCTTCTCGCGTGGGACGGTCTCCACCAGACTGCCGTCACGCAGGATGCTGATCGTGTCGGCGATGTCGAGTACCTCTTCGAGCCGGTGCGAAATATAGACGACGGCCGTGCCGCGTTCCTTGAGCCGCTCGATGAGTCGGAACAGGTGGCCAGCCTCGCCCGGGCTGAGGGCGGCTGTGGGCTCGTCGAGGATGAGGACGCGGGCGCCTGCCGCGATCGTGTCGCTGCGCGTGGCCATGGCGCGGGCGACCGTGACCAGTTGCTGTTGGCTTGGTGAGAGGCTGGTCACCGGTGCGCGGAGCGGTAGGCCCAGCTCCAGCTCGCTGCTGATGCGGGCTGCGTCCTGGTAGAGACGCCGCTGGGAGAGCACCCCGAGCCTGGTGGCGGGCTCCTCGCCAAGGAACAGGTTCTCGGCAACGTTCAGGTGGGGAACGAGGTCGGGGGTCTGGTATACGACTCGGATCCCGGCGCGGCGCGCCTCCACGGGATGACGGAACGTGGCCCTGCTACCCCCTAGCGTCAGATGGCCGCTCGAGGGTGCGAACACGCCCGCGAGCAGGTTCATGAGGGTCGACTTGCCGGCGCCGTTCTGGCCGACAAGGGCGTGGACTTCGCCCGGGTAACAGGCGAAGTCCACGTTCGAGAGTGCTGCGGTGGTCCCGAACGACTTGCTCACCCCGTGGGCGGCAAGTACGGGCTCTCGCGTCACGTTAGGGCGCCGGCTTCCAATCCTCTGGCAACTCCGTGGCCCACCAGTCGTCCGGCCGGTCCAGTTCCACCCAGTTGGCGTTGTCGGCGGGGCTCACGTACTCGGAGGCGACAGGCTCGTTCGCGGGTACGGGCTCGCCCTTCAAGATTGCCACGGCAAGCTGCATAGCGACCTGGCCGGCGCGCGTGGGGAAGGTGACCGCCCCACCCTGGCCATGCTCGGCTACCCACTTCAGCCAGCCGTTGTACTCGTCGCCAGGAGAGAAGGTCACTTCGTCCAGGCGGCCGGCTTCGTCGAACGCCTCGGCTATGCCGAGCGACATCTGACCGGAGGGCGAGAAGACGCCGTCGATTCGGGGGTAGCGGAGGAGCAGGTTCTCGGTGATCCGCTTCGACTCGGAGCGGCTCCACTGGCCGTACTCGACACTCAGGAGCTGCATGCCCGGGTTGGCGGCGAGCACGTCGTTGAGGGCCTCCAACTGTGCGGTGGCGGCGTAGGTTCCGGGGAGAGGAAGCATCGCGACCACGCCACCTTGGCCGTTCATGTCAGTGGCGAGGTGCTCCGCGACGAGGTGCCCGAGCGCGTACTGGTCGATGCTGGCCTGGCTAGTCACCTGCGGCAAGGGCGACGGCTCGCCCACGCTGACGATGGGCACGCCTTGCGAAGCTGCCCTATCGAGTGCCGGCTGCACCGACTCGTTGTCGACGGCCCAGAAGATCAGCAGGTCGATCCCTTGGCTGAGGAGGTCCTCGATGTCCGCGACCTGCTTGTTGGCGTCGAAGCCCGCGTCCGTCACGATGATCTCGCCGACCTCTGGGTGTAGCGAGGCCTCGTACTTGATGTACTGCAACGCGAAGACGACCCAGGAATTACTCAAGTATCCGGCGGAAACACCGATCTTCCAAGGGGGCGTGGCGGCGAAGCCTGAGGTGTCGACGGTTGCCTGCGCGGCCGCTGCCGGGGCGGCGAGGCAGAGAAGCAGGGCGAGCAGCCAGGTGCGCGCTCTGACGGCGGTGGATCCAAGAATCATCGTCGTGTTCTCCTTCCTAGGAACGGGCCTTGCGTTGAGTGATGGCGTAAAGGGTGACGGCTCCGATGATGATCCCTCCTCGAACGATCAACTGCCAGTGGTAGCTTAAGCCGCCCATCAGGACGAGCGTATACGCCATGGAGAGCAGGAGAACGCCGGCCACGGTGCCGGCGATGCTCCCCTTTCCTCCCTCGAAGGTCGTGCCTCCTAGGACGGCCGCGGCCAAGGCGTCGAACTCGTAGCCTTCGCCGATGAGGTTCCCGGAGATGCCGTACCTGGCGAGAAGGAGGATGCCTGCGATGGCCCCTGTGACACCCGATATCACGTACGCGCCGATCACGGCGCGTCTCGTCTTGACGCCGGAAAGCCAGGCCGCAGCCTCGTTCGCCCCGGTCAGGTAGAGGGCGCGGCCGAAACGAGTCTTGTGCAAGACGTAGGCCGCCACAACGATCAGCAGCACGAGCACCACCACGACGATCGGAACCGACCCCCAGCGCCCGTTCAGTACCTTCCGGAAGCTTGGGGCGAGCACTCCGAACGCCGTGCCGCCCGTGACGAGACGGTTGACTCCCGTCAGTAAGATGGCCACGCCGAGAGTGGTCACGAACGGCTCCAGCCGCCCTCTGGCGACGAGTAGCCCGTTGAGCCAGCCGACCACCGCCCCCATGAGGACGGCGCTGCCCAGCGCCAGCGGCAGCCTTGAGTCGCTTCCACCCATCAGGGCGGCGCTCATGACGGCCGCCAGCGACGCGATCGCTCCGACGCTGAGGTCCACGCGCCGCGCCACCATGACGAGCGTGATGCCGAGTGACACTATCCCGAGCGGCGCCGCTTGCCTAAGCAGGTTCAAGAGGTTGCGGGGGCTCAGGAAGCCCGGTGCGATCGGTATGGCGACCAGCGCCAGGACGATCACGGCCAACCAGATCCCGTGGGTCCGCCAGTCGAGTGACTTCACGGAGCCTTGGCGTTCGTCCAGGAGTGTACGAGGAACCGCCTGCGCCCGGTGGCCGCGCGCAGCCCGACCACTCCCACGATGATCCCGCCCATCACGACCTGTTGGAGGTAGGCCGAGACGCCTAGAAGGTTGAGCAGGTTAGCCACGAGCGCGAGAACGAGCGCGCCAGCCAGGGCTCCGAAGACGCTGCCTTGTCCCCCGGAGAACGCGGCGCCGCCAAGGATGGCCGCGACGATCGCCTGCAGTTCGAACCCGCTTCCGGCGAGAGGGTAGCCTGCCTGTAGCCGAGCGAGCACCAGTACCGCCCCGAAGCCTGCGAACAGACCGGAGAGCATGTAGGCGATCAAGGTCGTGCGCTTCACGCGGATCCCAGCGCGCCTGGCGTACTCGGCGTGGCTGCCGGTAGCCAACAGGTATCGACCTAGACGCGTGTAACGAAGTACGAACCCCGTGGCGAGCGCGAGAACGGTGAGCACCCAGGCGGCGCCTGGCAGCACGAACTCAGCGGTGAAGAACGCCGCGAACGAAGGTGCCGTCTTGCCCACGGTGCGGTAGTTCGTCAGCAGGAAGGTGACCCCCTGCAAGAGCGCCATCATCCCGAAGGTAAGGACGAACGGATGTGCGCCTGCCCACGCGACGAGCACACCGTTCACGATGCCAACGGCAAGGCCGAGCCCAAGCATCACCAAGATGGCCGGCACGACCTGCGCGTCGTTCCCGGCCATCGTCAACGCGCCGAGGGGAACGGCCAGCCCGATCAGCATCCCGACGGAGAGGTCGATGCCGCCCGCTAGGAGCACGATGGTTTGGCCCAGGGCGAGCACGCCGAGCGGCGCCACCTGCCTCAAGACGTTCAAAGCGTTCCCAGTGGTCGCGAACGGGGCCGAGGCTGCCGTCCCAACGACGATGAGCAGGACGACCGCGATGAACGCCGGCCGCCCCCCTTTGCCGACTTGAGACCACAGATCTGGCGGCGTCTCAGGCCTCCCAAGCACGGTAGAGGTCGACGCGGCGGTCCTTGAGGTAGGTGGCTATGGAGCGCCAGCGCGCTAGGTCAGGGGACTCGGTCACCACGTCTGCGATGGCGATGCCCTCACCGTCCGCGACGACGGCCAAGGGAGCTCCGGACGGCGAGCAGATGCAGGAGTGCCCCAGGCTCGCGAAGTGTAGCTCCCCGCCGGTTCGCGCTGCCATGGCCACGAAGGTCGTGTTCTCGAGCGCGCGGATCGACGCCAACGCTTCGGTGCGTTCGCCGGTCCACCCCCAGACCTCGCGCTGGTAGGAGTCCGCGATCCAGTTCGTGCTGTTCACGATCACGTCGGCCCCGGCAAGCACGAGAGAGCGGATGTACTCGGGGAAGAGAAGGTCGTAACAGATGGTGAGGGCGATCTTCCCGAACGGCGTGTCGAACAACGCCGGCTCGACATCGGGGGTGAAGGTCGTCTTCTCGGAGTCGAACAGGTGGACCTTCCGGTAGACGCCCTCTAGACCGGCTGGCGAGATCAGGACCGAGACGTTGTGATGCTTACCGGCACGAGCCTCGGCCATACCAACCACGAGCCAGGCTCCCTGGGCCCTTGCCACTTCGGCGAGGGCATCCGTAGTTGGTCCGGGGATGGGCTCGGCGAGTTCATTGATCCGGTCAGCGATGAAGTATCCGGTGGTCGCGAGCTCCGGGAAGATGACGAGACCAGCGCCGCCCTCGACGGCCGACCTCGTGAACTGGTCGATCTTCGCTAGGTTGGCGGCCACGTCACCGAGCGTGCAATCGATCTGGGCTACGGCTATCCGGCTCCGCATTTCCACTCCTTCTGCGCAAGGACGTTACCTCGTGGTGGAGGGGGCTTCCCCGGTGCTGAACCACTTGAAGCTCGACTGGCAGCGGGAAAGCCTATCGTGGTTCACTATCGGGGGGGTTCGAGGTTGGTGTCAACACCGCCGAGGCGATGGTTGGCAACGGTCGCTCGACCGCCTAGCGGGGGAGATGAAGGCGAGTGTCTGTTCCTACGACTGAGGTAGCTTCGACCGGCCCTAGCGCGCCGCGCACGATCGCCCTAGTGTCGTGCGTCTCAATGAAGCGCCCACGTGCCGCGGCAGCCCGCGATCTATACACCTCCCCCTGGTTCCGGAAGGCTAGCGGATACG
The DNA here is from genome assembly GCA_019454765.1 of Trueperaceae bacterium. Taxonomy (NCBI): domain Bacteria; kingdom Thermotogati; phylum Deinococcota; class Deinococci; order Trueperales; family Trueperaceae; species Trueperaceae bacterium. The sequence continues at coordinate 5,108 of JACFNR010000063.1, forward strand.
CCGAAGCGGTGGCCGACGGGTGGTACGTGCTGTCGGCGAAGTACGGCCTCGTCGACCCAGGGCGGGTGATCGAGCCGTACGACGAGACCCTGAACGAGATGGGTTCCCGGGAGCGGCGGGCGTGGGCGGCGGGCGTCCTCCGTCAGCTCGAGGTCGTGCTTCGGTCAGGCGACAAGGTGATCATGCTGGCGGGTCAACGCTATCGAGAGGGGCTCATTGGCGCGTTGAGGGCGCGCGGCGTGCAGGTCAGCGTCCCGATGGAAGGGCTCGGGATTGGCGAGCAGTTGCACTGGCTGGCGGTGGCGGGCAACGTCGCGCCTCGCGTGCGCCGTGCGGCCAACGCGCCCCGTGTGCGCGTTGTGGCGGCAGCCCCGGCGACGCCACTCAGGTCGGAACCGCCGACCCCACTGGGTTCGGTCCTCAAGGCGGCCAGGAAGCTCCTCTCGCCGGTGACGAGAGGGAGTGACGACGTGGACGACCTACACGCCCTGGTGATGCAGATGGCGGAGAGGTTCGGCGTCGCGCCCTTGGGGGCATGCTCGAGCGCCATGCGCTGGCCCGAGCGAGGGGTCTACTTCTTCCTGGATCCCATGGAGAAGCGCGACGATGGCGCGGCTCCTTACCGCATCGTCCGCGTGGGCACGCACGCGTTGAACCCGCAGGCGAGGTCGACTTTGTGGTCCAGGTTGAGTCAGCACAAGGGCACGGCCTCCGGGCTCGGCAACCACCGCGGGTCGGTGTTCCGGAAGCACGTGGGGGTTGCCTTGCTGAATAGGGACGGAGCAACCCACCCATCGTGGGGGGTGGGGGCGACGGCTCCGCGCGAAGTGGTGGCGGGTGAACGGGAACTCGAAGAACGAGTGTCGGCTTACCTGACTCGCCTACTCGTCACAGTGCTGCCTGTTCTCGACGAGCCCGGCCCAACTAGCATGCGTGGCTATGTTGAACGCAACGCCGTAGCTGTCCTGACCCAGGCGCACGCGCCCGGCGAGCCTTTGCCCGCTAGTGCCACCTGGTTAGGCCACTTCTCCGGGGCCGTGGCGGTTCGAACCGGGGCCCTGTGGAACGTTCGGCACGTGGGCGAGCGTGCAGAAGCGTCGTTCCTCGGGAGGCTGGAGCGCTGGGTGAGCGGCCGATCGGGCCGCTAGTTGAGTCCCTCCGGCGGCTGCAAAGCGGCGATGGCGCTCAACAGGCTCCGCACCTCACGTTGCGACTCCGGGTCGTCCCCGAGGCCGCCGGCGAACCGCACCGCGCGAGTCAGGTGCAGCAGTGTCAACCGCAGGTCGACCAGGCTGCCCCGCCACCGGACCGCCTCCCTGTGGTGCTCACGCACGTACTCGGCTAGGGCGTCCAGCTCCCAGCCGACGAGCCGAGCGAGGGCCGGACCGTCGATCTCGCCGCCGTCCGGGTAGTGGTAGGCGAAGTGCCACCACTCATCGTCGGATCCGTACGCCAGAGGAACGGTAGCGGGGGCGAACAGGCGGAGCAGGTCGGGACTGATGGTGCCCAGGTCGGAGGGCGCGTCCTGCTTCAACGCGACGACCTCGTACTCGGTGGCCCGGACCCGCGCCTCGTAGGCGGCGGGGTCGGTCTGGTACGTCCTCATCTCTTCGACCATCGTCCTGAACATGGTCATCTTGCTCATCGTCTCGTCGGGCGTGAGGCGCGCGAGCGCCTCCACCACTATCGGGCCGGCACGGACCTCCGACAGGCCCAGGTGGTTACGCGCCAGCCTTACGAACCAAGTGGCGACCGACCGCTGTTGCTCCGCGTTCAGCACGATCCTCTTGTGGCTGGCGCGGTTGCCACCCGCGGGTGCGGTCAGATCGAGCATGCGGCCATGGCGACGCCGAGGCGGTCGAGCCGCACCAGTAGGACGAGCGTCTCGGAGCCGTAGCTCGAAGTGACGATGGATACCCGCTGGTCAACGGAGTCGAGGAGCACGCGCTCGCTGGACCCGTAGGGGAGGAAACCCTCGTAGAACACGAGTGCGGTGAGGATGCTCGAGCTCGAGTCGCGCAGGAACACCTCGGGGAGCGAGCAGAAGCGGCCCAGCTGCAGCGCGTAGCGGCGGGCGAGGTCGGTCATGGACTCGTGCACCTGCCCGTCGGTTCCCGTGCGGCGCAGTTCCGTCCAGCCGGGGAAGACCGCTCCCAGGCGGAGGCTGTAGTCGGCCAACGCCACCGTGGGAGCCCCGAGGAGCAGCGCAGTCGCGAACGCCGCCAGGAGGCGCCGGCGCACGTGCTTGCCCGGGGGCGCCTTGGTCGGCTCGCGCGCCGGTCCGTCGGGCACGCTCGTGGTGGCGGGTCGCCCCTGGGGCGCGTTCCGGCCTTCCGTGGTCGCGGACCGTTCCGCGGTCGTCGACGTGTCATCCAGCTCTCGCGCGTCCTTCATGACGTTGCTCCTCTCGTTGACCCCGCTGCGCCGCTTCCGAGGCCCGGGTCGGGCGCTGGTTGGCGGCCAGTGGGGACAGCCTAGGCAGGAGCTGCGGCAGGTAGTGTCGTTCTATCCGTCGGGTCGGAGCGGCTGGGAGGCTCGCACGAGGGGGTCCCACGTGGCCATGCGCGCGGACGCGTGGCCTCTACCGCCTGACCCACCCGTCCGCCACCGCGCTCAACATGGGCGTGTCGAACACGCCCACCACCTTGGCCGCCCGTTCCGGCCCGAGGGTGTGGACCCAGCGTTCGCTCTGGCGCATGGCAACGCCGCAGGCGAGCACCTCGGCGCCGAGCGACTCGACCAGCTGCCAGGGCGCGTCGAGGGTGGCGCCGCTACTGACCGCGTCGTCGACGAGCACCACGCGGCGGCCGCGGATGAGGGGCAGGAGGTTCGGGTCGAGGTAGACGCGCTTGGTGTCGTCCGGGGCGGTGATCGAGCGCACCGTGGCGGAGGCGGTCTCGTCGTACCAGTACTTGCGGGAGTAGCCCAGCGGCACCATCCGGCCCAACCCCAACTCCCTGGCCACGACGGGCGCGAAGGCGAGTCCGAGGGTGGGCATGCCCACGACCACGTCGGGCGAGTAGGGGGCCAGCAACCGGGCGATCATCACGCCGAGCGCCTCCACCACCTCCAGCGCCGCCTGGTTGCTGATGAGGGAGGCGACCGCCGTGGCCGGGTCCTTGGCCAGCTGCCGGATGGGGAGCACGAGGTACCGGCCGTCGGGGAGCTTCACCGGGTAGCCGTAGCGCCAGGGGCCGTCGCCGGGGCGGGCGCCGTCCGGCAGCTCGGCCTCGGGCACTAGGCGTTGCCAGTAGTCGGTGGTCGGCTCGGTGAAGTGCCCCCGGGTGGCCATCAGGCAGGCATGTTATCCGAATCCGGGTGACGCGGTTGACGCCGCGGGCGCCCCGCCGTGAGCGGGCCATCCCCTCGCCACCGCCGCCGCAGGTGTGACCTTTCCCGGCGTCACGGGGCGCCTCTCCGCGTTCTGATGGCGGCCACCATGGCCGAGAACGAAGTGTTCCTGTTGAGCGGCACGCGGGGCCTCGTCAAGCTGGCCCAAAGCCCCTACGCCACGGAGGACAAGCTGCAGGTGCTGCTCGAGAGGTACCCCGAGCTCTTGTCCACCGCCATCTTGCAGGAGGGAGCGCAGCTCCTCCTGGTGCGGCGCGAGGCCCCGGTGCCGGACGCCGCCGCCGGTCCGGGGCGCTGGTCCGTGGATCACCTGTTCGTCGACCGGGACGGCGTCCCGGTGCTGGTGGAGGTGAAGCGCTCTAGCGATTCACGCATCAGGCGCGAGATGATCGGCCAGATGCTCGACTACGCCGCCAACGCCGCCAGCTTCTGGTCGGCGGAGAGCCTCGCTCGTGACTTCGAGGCCACGTGCTCGGGCCTGAAGGCCGATCCCGCCATGGCCCTGGCCGAGTTCCTCGACGAGGACGAGGAACGAGACGGCTTCTGGTCGCGCGTCGCTCAGAACCTCGATGCCGGGCGGATGAGGCTGGTGTTCGTGGCGGACGAGATCCCGCTCGAGGTGCAGCGCGTGGTCGAGTTCCTGAACGAGCAGATGCACGCCACCGAGGTGCGCGCCGTCGAGGTGAGGCAGTACGTCGGGGCCGACGGGGGCGTACAGACCCTTGTGCCGCGCTCGGTTGGCCAGACCGCCAAGGCCATCAAGCGCAAGCAGGCCGGAGGGGGCGAGTGGCTCCACTGGGACGAGCCGGCGCTGCTGGCGGCGCTGCCCGCGGCGGAGGCGAGCCTCGCGCGCGCGATCCTCGACCGCTTGCGCGGGCTGGGCGTCACCGTCAGCTTCGGGCGGAAGCGCAAGCAGGGCAACGCGAAGCTGCACCTCCAGCTGGGGAGCGTGCGGCTACACCTCGGGAGCGTCACTTCCGATGGGGAGTACCGCATCGCGCTCAACAACCTGAGGCACGTGGCGCCCTTCTCGGACGAGCGCGCCCTCGACGGGCTGATAGGGCGCTTCCAGCGCGTCGCCGGGCTCGTGATCCCGCCGACCCAGCGCGCCGGTTGGCCCACGGTGCAGCTCAAGCTCCTGCTGGAACCCGCCAAACGGGAGGCGTTCCTGGAGGCCATCGAGTACGAGGTTGGCGAGCTGAGGGCCGCGCACGCAGGCCCCGAGGAGCGGCCCTAGGGCGACGCGGGCGCTCGCGCGACCCGCCGCCACCCACGCGCGCCCGGCCGCGCCCGCCCTCGGTCGGCGCGGCCGTCGCCCGCCACGAAGTAGCATCAGGGATGGTAGCGATAGTCATCCATGGCGGGGCGGGGCGGATCGACGCCGCCGACAAGGCGGCCTACGTGGCGGGGCTCGAGCGCGCCCGCGACGCCGGGTTCGAGGTGCTGGCCGGTGGCGGCACGGCCGTGGCCGCCGTGCTGGCGGCCGTGACGACGATGGAGGACGATAAGCAGGCGTTCAACGCGGGCACCGGCGGCTCGCCCAACCGCGACGGCGTGGTGCAGTGCGACGCCGCCATCATGAGCTCCGACGGCAGTAGCGGCGCAGTGGCGGCGGTGACGCGCGCCCGCAACCCCATCCTGCTGGCAGACGAGGTGCGGTTGCGCTCGCCGCACGCGCTGATCGTCGGCGCCGGCGCGGACGCCCTGGTGGCCGAGCCGATAGGGAACGCCGAGCTCCTCACGCCGCGCACCCGCGCGGCGCTCGCACGGTGGCGCGAGGCGCAGCACGAGCGACCGGAGGGTTCCGCGACGGTTGGCGCCGTGGCGCTCGACGAGGCGGGGATGCTGGCGGCGGCCACCAGCACGGGCGGCCTGCTGGGGAAGTGGCCGGGCCGGGTGGGCGACGCGCCGCTGGTTGGGGCGGGCACCCTCGCCACGCGGCGGGTTGGCGTCTCGTGCACCGGCGACGGCGAGGCGTTCATCCGCGCCGTGACCGCCAAGGGCCTCGCCGACCGCTTCGACGCGGGAATGGAGCTGAGCGCTGCCACGAGGCTCGCCCTCGACGAGGTCGCCGCCCAGGGCGCCAACGGTGGCCTCATCGTCCTGACCGCCGACGGCGTGATCGCCTGCGGCTTCAACGCCCGCGACATGGCGTACGCGTGGCGCACCGGCGAGGGGGCGGAGGCGGTGGTGGCGAGCGAGCCGGGGGTGAGGTTGGCGGGTGTCGCTACCGGCGTTGGGAGCTGAAGGTCAGGTGCCGGCGATGGCGGCGCGCAGCGCCATGGTGGGTGGCCCCCCGTGCTCCTCGTCGGCTTGCCCGCTGAGGGAGTAGGCCCGCACGGCCGGGACGACTCCACCCTGCACAGCTTGGGGGCCGACCGGCTCGTACGTGATGACGCGCAGTTCCACGACGGCGTTCGACAAGGCGGGTGGCGGCTCGGCGGATCCGGCACGTACGTCCCCGGGGAACAGGGCCCG
>JACFNR010000064.1 GCA_019454765.1 Trueperaceae bacterium
CACGGCATCGCCAACCGCCCGCACATCAAGACGCACAAGCTCCCCCTGATCGCCCGCTGGCAGTTGGACGCGGGCGCGCGCGGGATAACGGTGCAGAGCGTGGGCGAGGCCGAGGTCATGGCCGCCGCCGGCATCGACGACATCCTGATCACCTACGACGTGATGGGCGAGGACAAGGTCAGGCGCCTGGCGCAGGTCGCGCGCCTGGCGCGGCTGCGCGTGGCGGTCGACAACGAGGTGGCGCTGGCGGCGGTGGCCGCGGCGGCGCGCCTGGCAGAGCGGAGCATGGGCGTGCTGGTCGAGTTCGAGTCGGGCAAGCTGCGCCAGGGCGTGGTGACGCCGGAGGAGGCCGTGCGGTTGGCGCGCGCCGCGGCGGCCCGCCCGGAGCTCGCCTTCCTCGGGCTCCTCACCTACCCGAACTCCGACCAGGTGCCGGCCTTCGTCGAGCGCGCCCGCGCGCTCCTGACGGAGGCGGGCCTCGAACTCCAGGTGGTGTCCGTGGGCGGCACGCCGGGGCTATGGCGCACGCACGAGGCGGGCGTCGTCACCGAGCACCGCGCCGGCACCTACGTCTACAACGACCGGAACAGCGTGGCCGCCGGCAGCGCCACCCTCGACGACTGCGCGCTGCACGTGCACGCGACGCTCGTCAGCAAGCCCACCCCGCACCGCGGCGTGATCGACGCCGGCTCGAAGACGCTCACGAGCGACCTGTTCCGCCACGGCGCCGGGGGCGGCTACGGACTGATCCTCGAGTACCCGGAGGCGGTCATCCGGGAGCTGTCGGAGGAGCATGGCGCCGTCGACTTCTCGGCCTGCGCCAAGGCACCGGCCATCGGCGAGCGCCTCAGGGTGGTCCCCAACCACGTCTGCCCCGTCTCCAACCTCCACGACGAGGTGTACGCCTACCGCGGCGGTCGCCTCGCGGCCGTGCTGCCGGTCGCGGCGCGCGGGAAGACCCGGTGAGCGCGGCCGCGAGGCCGGTCGCCGTGGTGCGCCCCGGCCCCGAGCACCGGGCGGGCTGGGACGAGCTCTACGCCGGTTACGCCGCCTTCTACCGCAAGGAGCAGACGGCCGCCATGCGTGACCGCGTCTGGGGTTGGATCACCGACCCCGGCTCGGAGGTCGAGTGCTTCCTCGCCGTCGACGCGGGTGGCGCGCCGGTCGGGCTCGCCCACTTCCGCGAGTTCGCGCGGCCGCTCGACGCCTCGCGCGGCGGCTACCTCGACGACCTGTTCGTCGCGCCGGCGGCGCGGGGCGGCGGCGCCGCCGCGGCGCTGCTGGCGGCGCTCGCCGCCGAGGGCCGTCGCCGCGGCTGGTCGGTGGTGCGCTGGATCACGGCCGACGACAACTACCGCGCTCGCGCCCTCTACGACCGGGTCGGCAAGCGCACCGCCTGGGTGACGTACGACATGCCGCCCGGCGGAGACGACGCGGCCTGATCCCGCGCCGGGCCCCACGACCCGACGGCGCAGAACCCCACCGACAGCGTTCTGTGACGGCTGGCCACCCTTCGGCCCGCGGGCGGGTCTACCCTTGCCGTGCTTCGGGGTGCGCCTGCGGTCGCCCTGATGACCGCGGGCGCCGCCCGGATGGGGCGCCACCGGCGCCGCCACGCCAGACCCCGGCCGCTCGCCGCGGCCGCCGCAGCACGTGACGGGCCTGAGCAGCACCGGCCGGGCTTCCGAGGACGCCAGTCCATCAGGGAGAGAGCCGGCGAACATGCGCGCAAGCGTGAAGCCGATAACGAGGGCGCTCCGCCTGGCGGCGGTGCTGCTGTTGGCGGGCGGCGCCGCCTTCGCGCAGGACGCGTCCACCATCACGGTCGACTCGTTCACGAGCGACTTCTCGGCCATGAGGCTCCTGACCGACCTCGCCAAGCAGGGCAAGGGCAAGATCGGGGTGCTCCTGCCCGAGACCACCACCTCGGCGCGCTACACGGCGTTCGACGAGCCGTTCCTCAAGCAGGCCTTCGAGGCGGCGGGCGTGCCCGCCTCCGACGTGATCATCACGAACGCCCAGGGCAGCGAGGCGACCGAGCTGACGCAGGCGCAGGCCGCCATCACGCAGGGCGCCACGGTGCTCCTCATGGACCCGATCTCGTCGGGCGTGGGCGCCTCCATCGAGGCGTACGCCAAGGACCACGGCGTGCCCGTCATCGACTACGACCGCCTGACGCTCGGCGGCTCGCGCGCCTACTACGTGAGCTTCGACAACGTGCAGGTCGGCAGGCTGATCGGTCAAGGCTTCGTCGAGTGCGTCAAGGCGTGGAAGGTGGCCGACCCGCAGGTGCTGATCATGAACGGCGCTCCCACCGACAACAACGCCACGCTCTTCTCGCAGGGTTACCACTCCGTCCTCGACCCGCTGTTCGACGCCAAGACCTACACGAAGGTCGGCGAGCCGGCCGGCACGTGGGACCCGAGCCAGGCGCGCACCACCTTCGAGGGCCAGTACACGGCACACAGCAACATCAACGCGGTGGTGACGCCCAACGACGACAACGCCAACGCCGTCATCGCCTACCTGAAGACGCTCGGCGTGCCCGCCAACACCTTCCCGACGACCGGTCAGGACGCCACCCTGCAGGGGCTGCAGAACGTCCTCGCGGGCTACCAGTGCGGCACCGTCTACAAGCCCATCAACCTCGAGGCGCAGGCGGCGGCGGCCCTCGCCATCTTCCTGCGGGCGGGCGTCACGCCGCCGGCGGGCCTCGTGAACGGCACCACCAAGGACAGTGACGCAGGCACCGACGTGCCGTCGGTCCTCCTGACCCCCATCTGGGTCACGCCGGCGAACATGGCGGACACGGTCGTCAAGGACGGCTTCCAGAAGGCCGCCGACCTGTGTGCCGGCTTCACGGACGAGTGCAAGGCCGCGGGCATAGGGCAGTAGGTTCGCGGCGTGAGTGACGAGCAGGCTCGGCAACCGGCGCGAGACGCGGCTGCCGAGCCGCTCTTGCGCCTGGAGGGCGTGGTCAAGAGCTTCGGCGCGGTCCACGCCCTCCGCGGCGTCGACCTGACGGCGCCGGCCGGCCAGGTCACGGCCCTCGTGGGCGACAACGGGGCCGGCAAGTCCGTCACCGTCAAGGTCGTCGCCGGGACGTACCTGCCCGACAAGGGCCAGCTCCACTGGGAGGGGCGGCCCGTCCGGCTCCGCTCGCCGCGCGACTCGTCGGCGCTCGGCATAGAGGTCGTGTACCAGGACCTGGCCCTCTGCGACAACCTCGACGTGGTGCAGAACATGTTCCTCGGCCGCGAGGTCACCAAGCGCGGGCTCCTGGTGGAGGACGCCATGGAGTCGGCGGCCATGAGCACGCTGGCCGACCTGCGCGTCACCACCGTGCAGTCGGTTCGGCTGCCGGTGGCGGCCATGTCGGGCGGGCAGCGCCAGTCCGTCGCCGTCGCCAAGGCCGTCATGTGGAACTCCAAGCTCGTCATCCTCGACGAGCCCACGGCCGCCCTGGGCGTCGCCCAGACCCACCAGGTGCTCGAGCTGGTGCGGCGCCTGGCCGAGAGGGGGTTGGGGGTCATCATCATCTCGCACAACCTCACGGACGTCTTCGCGGTGGCCGACAGGATCGCCGTCATGCGCCTCGGGCGCGTGGTAAGCGAGGGGCCGACGACCGCCACCGACGTCCAGACCGTCGTGGAGCAGATGACCACCGGGGTGGCGGCGTGACCGACGCGGCGGCCGCCACGACTCAGGAGAGCGAGGCCGCAGGCGCCAGCGTCAAGCGCGTTCAGGGCGGCGGCGCCGGCGGGGTGATGCCGGTCGTCATCGGCGTCATCGTCATCGCGGTCATCTTCCAGTCGCTCAACGGTCACTTCCTGTCGACGGGCAACCTCGTCAACCTACTGGTGCAGGCGTCGGTGTTCATGATCATCGGCATGGGTGAGGTGTTCGTGCTCCTGCTCGGCGAGATCGACCTGTCGCTCGGCTACGTGGCAGGCATAGGGGGCGTGGTCGTCACCGAGCTCGTGCAGGTCCGCACGGGCTGGCCGTGGTACGCGGCGATCGCGGCGGCACTCGTCGTGACGGCCGCCATCGGCTTCCTGCAGGGCACGCTGATCACGCGGCTGCGGCTACCGTCGTTCGTCGTCACGCTCGCCGGCCTCCTCGGCTGGCAGGGCGTGATGATCATCCTGCTGGGCACGGGCGGAACCATCCCCATCCCGGACGCCACCATCAACGCCATCGCCAACGGCACCATGTCGCCGCTCGCTGGGTGGGTGCTGGCGGTCGTGATCGTGGGCGCCTACGCCTACCTGACGTTCCGGTCCGACGGGCGCCGGCGCGCCAGCGGCCTGGCGGCGCCGCGGCTGAGCACCACCCTTCTGAAGGTGGTGGGCGTGGCCGTCGCCGCCGCGCTCGTCACGCTCCTGACGAACGTCAACCGCGGCGTGGGCGTGTACACGCTGCGCGGCATGCCGTACGTGTTGCCCCTCGTGTTCGCCGTCCTCGTGCTCTGGTCGGTGGTCCTCACGCGCACGCGCTTCGGGCGCTACGTGTACGCCATCGGCGGGAACGCCGAGGCGGCCCGCCGCGCCGGCATCTCGCTGCCGTGGGTGCGCACCGTCGCGTTCTCGCTGGCGGGCGTGACCGCCGGCGTGGGCGGCATCGTCTACGCGTCGCGGCTCCGCTCCATCTCGACGAGCTTCGACGGCGGCACCATCGTCTTGTACGTGGTGGCGACCGCCGTCATCGGCGGCACCAGCCTGTTCGGCGGGCGCGGCCACCCCCTGCACGCCGTGCTGGGTGGCGTCGTGATCGCGGCCATCGTCAACGGCATGGCGCTGCTCGGCTTCAGTGCCGCCATCCAGCTGATCGCCACGGCCGTGGTGCTGCTCGCGTCGATCATGGTCGACGTGATCATCAGGCAGCGCGGCTCCACCGCCAGGGCCTGAGCGTCCGCGCCGTAGAGGGCGCCCTCAGACTGCGAGGCGGGCCCGCGTGGCAACGTGCAACCACGCGAGCCAGACGCCGAACAGCAGGAGCGCGACCGCTTGGTGCAGGGCGGCGAGCCACAGCGGGACGAACGTGACGAGCGTCAGGATCCCCAGCGTGGCCTGGACGAGCACGCCGGCCAGGAGCGCCACGCTCCAGGCGCGGTGCGGCCCCCCGGCGCGCGCGGCCGGGCGCCAGGCGCCCGCGACCAGCAGGGCGGCGACGAGGAGCAGCAGTAGCGGCACGGTCCGGTGTATCCACTGGACCGTGGCGATGTTGTCGAGCAGGTTGCGCAGGGGCGGGTCGAGGCGCCAGGCGGCCGGCGGCCACCAGCCGCCCGCCATGAGCGGCCAGGTGTTGAAGGCGCGCCCGGCGTCGAGGCCCGCCACGAAGGCGCCGTACGTGACCTGGAGCACGAGCAGCGCCCCGAACGTCACCAGCCCGGCGTGGAGGCGCCTCAGCCGGCGCCGGGCGCCCTCGTCGGGGGCGGGGGTGGGCCACAGGTCGGCGGCCGTCCACAGGCAGACGGCGAAGATCGTGAACGCCAGCAGCAGGTGCGCGGCCAGCCGTTCATGAGCCACGGACGGACGGTCGACGAGACCGCTCGCGACCATGAGCCACCCCATCAACCCCTGCAGGGCCCCCAGGCCGAACAGGAGGAGCAGGCGCCTGAGCAGCGGCCCCCGCAGGTAGCCGCGCGCGAGGAACGCCAGGAACGGCACGAGGAAGACGACACCGATGGCGCGGGCGAGGAGGCGGTGGGCGTACTCCCAGTAGTAGATGAAGCGGTACTCGGCGAGCGTCATGGTCGGGCGCAGCTGCTGGTACTCGGGGTAGCGCTTGTAGGCGTCGAACGCCTCCTGCCACTGCGCCTCGCCGACGGGGGGCACCACGCCCATCAGCGGGGCCCACTCGACGATGGATAGCCCCGACTGCGTGAGGCGCGTGATGCCGCCCACCACCAGCATGGCGAAGGTGAGGGCGGCGCCCGCGAGCAACCACAGGGTGAGCCGGCGGCGGCGCGCCACCGGCAGCGCCGCGCCGAGGGCGGGCGCGAGGAGCGCCGCCCCCCGCGAGGCCGAGGCCGCGCGCGCCGGCGCGACCGAACCTGTTACGCCCACCCTGTTCACCGTGGAGCACTCTACCGCCGCGGCGGTAGAGTACCGCCGCGGCGGCAAGCGGCGGACGTAGGGGTCCTCAGTACCCCTTGGCACGGTCGATGACGTTGAGGAGCGGTTCGCCCTGCACGAGGCGCCGCACGTTCTCGCGCACGAACGCGTCGGCCCCCAGGGGGCGTCCGCCCGCCGCGTGCGGCGAGATGATGACGTTGCGTAGGGGCCATAGCGGCGAGGAGGCCGGGAGCGGCTCCGTGGCGAACACGTCCAGCGCGGCGCCCCCGATGCTGCCGCTCTCCAGGGCCGCCACCAGGTCGACCTCGTTCACGCTGGCGCCGCGACCAACGTTGACCACCCAGGCGTGGCGCGGCAGGAGCGCCAGGCGCCGCGCGTCGAGCGCGCCGGCCGTGGCGGCCGAGGCGGGGAGGATCATTACGAGCGCGTCGGTGGTGGGCAGCAGGTCGTCGACGCGGTCGGCGGCCACCACCTCGAAGCCGTCGCGCCGGCCGGCGCGGGTCGCCACGCCCGTCACACGCGCGCCAAGGGCCGTGAGCATGGGCGCCAGCCTGGCCGCGATGCTGCCGAAGCCCCAGATGGTGACGTTGGAGCCGTGGAGGGTGGTGAAGACGTCGGGGTCCCGGTCCGGCTGCGCTCCCCCGAGCTCGGCGGGCCAACGACGGTCGTTCTGCGCGTCACGCATGAGGTGGAGCCGGCGCGCGGCGCCGAGCAGGAGCGCGACGGTGTGCTCCGCGACGGGCTGGTCGTGCAGCCCGCGCCCGTTGGCGATGGGGACGCCCGCCGGGAAGCCGGCGGCCACCAACGTGTTGGCGCCGGCCATCAACCCCTGCACGAGCCGAAGGCGCGTGAGCTCCCGCGCCGAGCGTTGGAGTAGCGCCGGCGGGTTCAGCCACGCCACGAGCACGTCGGCGTCGGCGTGCTCGGACGGCACCGGCCGGAGCGGGTCGTACGGCACGTAGCTGACGCCCGCCTGCCTGCGGCCGAAGTCGAAGGTGGCGTTGGTGGGGAACAGGACCTTCGTGGCGTGCCTCCCGGTCAGGCGGGCGCGGCGGTCTCGACCCGCTGCCCGATGCTCGTCAGTAGGGTGTCGAGGTCGAACTCGTCTGGTTTCGTGTAGACGCGCTCGTCGTTCACGTCGATGGTGAAGATGCCGTGGCCGCCGGGTCGGAGGGTGACCCCGCCGAGCGACTGGCCGAACCGCTCGAGGATGGCCCTCTGCACGTCGAGGGCGCGCGGCAGGTGGCCGCAGGGGACGCAGTACTGGATCTGCACGGTGGGCTTCGACATCGTCAGCTAGGTCCTCCCGAGTAGTCCTTCAAGCATAGTTGGCGAAGCGCGCGCCGGCGGTAGCGCGGGGCGTCACGCGCGGGCCCGCGGGCGCCGCCACGGCCTCACGGTCGCGGGTCGCGCACCAGGCGCGACGGCCACCAGATGACCTTGCCGAGGTCGTAGGTGAGCGCCGGCACGAGCAGCGTCCGCACGACGAAGGTGTCGAGAAGCACCCCGAACGCCACGATGAAGGCGATCTGGACGAGGAAGAGCACGGGTATCACGGAGAGGGCGGCGAAGGTGGCCGCCAGGACCAGGCCGGCCGAGGTGATGACGCCGCCCGTGATGGAGAGCCCGCGCAGGATGCCGTCGCGGGTGCCGTGGGCGAGCGCCTCCTCCCGCACGCGCGTCATCAGGAAGATGTTGTAGTCGATGCCGAGCGCCACCAGGAAGACGAAGCCGTAGAGGGGCACGGCCGGGTCGGCGCCGGGGAAGCGGAAGATCCCGTCGAAGGCGAGCGCGGCCACGCCCAAGGCCGTGCCGAAAGACAGGACGGTGGTCGCCACGAGCAGGACCGGCGCCAGCACGGAGCGTAGGAGCAGCATGAGGATGACGAGGATGACCGCGAGCACCACCGGGATGATGAGGTTGCGGTCGTGGAGGCTGGCGTCGTTCGTGTCGATGGCGGTGGCGGTCACCCCGCCAACCAGCGCTCCGGGCGCGATCGCGGCGAGGCGGCGCCTGATGTCGCGTACGGTGCCCTCGGCCGCCGACGAGTCCGCCGCCTCGGTGAGCGTGGCCTGCAGGAGGACCGCCCCCTCGTGAACGGTCGGCCTTGGCGCCGGCGTTCCCGGCGGCCCGAACGCGGCGATGCCGGCGTCGGTCACGGTCGCGGCGCCCCTCGGCGAGTCGGCCGAGGCGATCATCACGCCGGCCACCCCGTCATGGGTCAGCAGCATGGCGGCGGCGGCGGGCCAGGCGTCCTCGTCCACGACCACGTAAAGCGGGCTGCCCGAGCCGCCGGGGAAGTGCTCGCCGAGCGCCGCCTGCCCGGCCCGCGCCTCCGACGGGCCCAACACCAGGTCGGATTGGGGCACGCCGGCGGCCTCGAGCTGCGTGACGGCCGCCGCGCCGGCGACGAGGAGCGCGAGGATGGCTAGCCACAGCGTGCGCGGGCGGCGCTGCACCAGCCGCGCCAACCAGGCCCAGAAGCCGGTGGCGTGCATGCCGTGCTCGGCGGCGACCACCTCGGGTTCGAAGCGCGGTCGGTGCGGCCAGAAGGCCGCGCGTCCGAAGGCGTAGAGCAGGGAGGGGAGCAGCGTGAGGGCCGCCAGCATGGCGAAGACGATGCCGACGGAGGCGACCGGGCCAAGTGAGCTGTTCGACTTGAGGTCGCTCAGGAGCAGGCAGAGGAGCCCGGCGATGACGGTACTGCCGGAGGCGACGATCGGTTCGAAGGTCCCGCGCAGCGCGCGGCGCGTGGCGGTCCAGCGGTCGGTGGTGACGCGCAGCTCCTCGCGGTAGCGCGACACGTAGAGGAGCGAGTAGTCGGTGGCGGCGCCGATGACCAGGATGAACAGGATGCCCTGGGTCTGGCCGCTGAGGAGGAGCACGCCCGCCTTGGCGAGCCACCAGACGGTGAGGAGCGCCAGGGTCAGGGCCGACAGGCTGGTGGCCAGTACGGCCACGGGCAGTAGCAGGGAGCGGTAGACGCCCAGGAGGATGAGGAAGACGGCGGCGAGCGCGACCAGGAGCAGGAGCCGGTCGATGCCCGAGAAGCCTGCCACGAGGTCGGCGATGAAGCCGGCCGGACCCGTGACGTATACCTTCACGCCCGCGGGCGCCCCGGCGCGGAGGGTGTCGCCGATGGCGCGCGCCGTGGCGGCGGCGCCAGTGCCGGAGTCGAGCGGGACGAAGGCCTGCGCCGCCCGGCCGTCGCGCGACGGGATGACGGGCGAGACGGCGCCGACGACGCCGGCCGTGGCAGGGAGCTCGGCCACCTGCGCGTTCAGCTCGGCCAGCTGCTCCTGGCTCAGGCCGTCGTCGGCCACGAACACCAGGACGGCGGGGAGCCCGGCGGCGCTCCTGAAGGCCGGCAACAGGTCGTTGACCTTGGTGGCGTCGGCGGAGCTCGGCAGGTACGCTGTGGCGTCGTTGGACGAGACCTCGCCAACCCGACCGAAGTAGGGCCCGCCTATCCCGGCCCCCACCAGCCACGCCACCACGAGGAGCGCCGCGATGAGGGCGCGCGTGAGGCGTGCGGGTCCGCTTCGGGCGCGCGCTGTTATCGTCTCGTCGTCGTCGGGTCGCCGGGTTCCGTTCATGACCTTCTCCTAACCAAGCTAGCAGGTAGCTTAGCACTCTGCTCGCCCGGTGTAAGATAGTGACATGCACGGCGACCACGAGCCCGGTCACGACGCACCACCTGCCGCGCCCGGCGCGGGTGCCGCAGACATCTTCGGTGTCGAGTCGAACGACCCGCTCGCCACGCTGGTGGACCGCTCGACCGTCGACGCCGAGGCGCTCCGGCAGATCGACGCCCTCATGGCCGCCCTCGCGCGCCTGCGGGCCGCCGAACGCAGCCTCGCCGACGCCGCCCTCGCCCACCTCCGGCTCAACGAGACCGACATGCGCGCCATCCACTTCCTGATCGTCTGCGACAACCGGGGCACCCAAGCCACCGCGGGCGCCATCGCCGCGCACCTCGGCATCTCGACGGCCGCCACCACCAAGCTCCTCGACCGACTCGAGCGCCGCGGCCACGTGAAGCGCCACCCCCACCCGAGCGACCGCCGCGCCCTGGTCATCGCCGTCACGCCCGCCACCAAGGAAGCGGCCATCGCCACCGTGGGGCGCCACCAGGCGCGCCGCTTCTACGCCGCCGTCAGGCTCAGCCCCGCCGAACGCGAGGTCGTGACGCGCTTCCTCGACGACATGACCACCGAGCTCACGGCGGGGACGGGCGCGCCGCCGCCGAAGACCGAGTGAGCTTCTCACCAACGCGCGCGCAGCGGGCCGCGCTAGCCTCTAGGGCGTGACCCGCCCCGCGAACCCCTCGCGGCCGCAGGGTCACCCGGCGCCGGGCGGCGCACCCGCTCGCCGGGTCGGCGACCTGCGGCCCGGCCAAACCCGCTCAGGGAAGGACCGCAAATGAAGCCTCGACTCACCTGGCTAACCCC